>CABURG010000025.1 GCA_902493835.1 uncultured Collinsella sp.
CGTTAAGGATCCCAACTGGAAGCCCATGCCGCCCCTGAAGGACACGGAACAGTAAAGGGCTTTCGACCGCCGCTACAGACGTTGGCACACCACGGACACACGCTGCCCATCAAAACCGAACCCCCAGCGCATGCGACCCACGCCGGGTCGCGGCACACGGATTTCGTCGATGCCGTCGCGCTCTATGTCGAGTAGCGACTGCACGGCCAGCAATTCCAGGCCCAGCGCATCAACATCGGGGTCATACATCATGTTAATCGTTATCAGCGGACGTTCATCGAGCATACCGATCGTATCGGCTATGTCGAACACGACGCCCGTAGGAAAAACCTGGATGTCCCAGCGACCCGCGCCACACTTTCGCCTCGAAGCAGGATTGGCATAGCCCGGCAATCCAAAGCAGAGTCCTTGCAAGAGTAGGTGATATGGCAGCGGTGTATCTGGGTCGGTCGCACCGATTCCCGCATCTCCCAAGATGCGGCTTAGCGCCCGCCTCACGGTGTCCTCGTTCCCATGGCACAGCCCGTCGCGGAACGCATCGACGTCTCGAATGTCTTCCGCAGCGCACTCAAACCACTCAACAATCACTAGACGCAAGGCCTGGCGAAGCTCGTTATTGGGCAATCGCAAAGCACGGAGGCGATCGCCATGCTCTGGCTCCTCAGTCATATCCGTCGTGAGAAAACCGGACAGATACAGTGCTGTCCACATGCCATCGTCAGGCGAGACATCTGGCTCTGCAGTGCCCAAACAAAGCGGGACCTCAGCGCACCCATGGGCCTCGAGCAAATCAAACAAGACCGAAAGGCGGTCGAGATTCCACCCGGCAACTACTCTACTCAGGCAATCGGCATATCCATACAGATCGGCACGCACAGGCGCCGTGCAGCCTCGGCCCAGAAAACCGATCACACGCTCTGGACTCGAGCAATAGGCCCTGCCAAACCGATACCCCTCGAGCCATTCACGCGCATCATCCAGGTATTCCTCGCGCCCAGCATGATTCAAAAGAGCCTCGACCTCGACATCCGAAAAGCCGAACCAACGGTCACACCACGTCGAAAGCGGCGTCGACAGACAATAAGAGCAACTGCGCGAAGAAAGCGCCGCTTCGGCAGGACCGGGACACTCCCCCATCAGACACGTCAGCCGCAACGAATCGCGCGCAGTGGCAATGGTGTCAAACAGCACACGGTCAAGTAGTTCTGCCGGATCGGCGTCGGAAGCGTCCCTCGCGCTCGCACGGCGAGACCACGCCGCATCGTACCCATCAACGAGCAATACAACCTGCTCATCGCAGGCAACCTCCAGCAGCTCTATGAGCACACCGAGCACCGAGTCAACCTCGTCCGCGCTCGCCACGCCACGCGCGACACGTTCGATGTGACGCACCTTATCTCGAGCTAAATCCGGAGCCTCCAAGAGCGCCAACAAGCGAGCGCACTCGCCCGAAAGGGCATCGCGCACGACGCCGGCAATAGCGGGGCCACGCCTCGCAGCGCCAGAAAAGTCCAGCGATATCACCGGATAGCAAGCATACTCATCCCGATAGCGCCCGCCGTTCGCATCCCAAATCTGAGCATCGGCAAACAAACGCTGACCAGAGCGACCGACCGCTGGACGCTCCAGAAAAGCCCTGAGCATCGACAAGTTCATGCTCTTGCCAAAACCCTCGGGTCGACAGCACACCACAACGGACGCGTCGCAGTCCAACACATCGGCAATAAACATGGTCTTGTCGACCAGTATGCAACGACCAATGGCATCGGCAAAATCATGCACACCGACCGGCAAAACCGCATCATCGACATGGTTGACAAGCCGTACGCCAAAAGTATCGGCACTGTTGCAATACTCCTGTTCAGACACCGTAACTTCTCCCTAAAACGCAGCACGAAGCCCATTGTAGCGAGCAGTTCAAGTGCAACGCTGGATCCGTGCAAAGGCATCGGGCAACGGTAGGAACAAAGGCCTTGAGGGGACATAACAAATCGTTGTGCAACAAAATGGGGCCCGATGCAACTGCACCGGCCCCCATTGCGAATCTTTAGTTGTCGGGCAACCGAAAGGGACTACTCCTCGGAGTCGTTCTGCCCAGCAGCCTTCTTTTGCTGATCGAGCTTATGCTTGCCACTCACAATAGACGTGGCACCCAGCGTGGCCAAACTTGCACTGGCAAGGCTCGCCATCACAATCAGATCGCCCGTCTTGGGCATATTGCCGCCAGATGACTTGGTAGTTGTAGTCGTCGTGGTTGTAGTGGTCACCGCCTTGGAGTCATTTTGCTCTTGACTCTTGTTGTCGGTGTTGCCCTTACCGCCGTCCTCGCCTTGCTGCTTTCCGTCCTCGGTCTTGTCCTTGCTCTCGTCCTTCTTCTCAGATTCAGACTTCTTATCCTCGTCCTTCTTCTGAGCGGATTTGTCGTCCTTCTCCTCAGAGCTAGAACCCTTATCAGATTCGGTCTTCTCGGAAGCCTTGTCCTTGGAGTCGCCCTTTGCGGCCTCGGTCTTTTCCGTGGAAACCTGATCAGAGTTGTCCTTGTTCTGGGTCGAGCCGTTATTGACGCCAGCCATCAGCGAAGAGCCCAGCGTAGAACCAAGCTGCACGGAGAAAGAAGGCTTCTTGTCCGGGGAAGCAACGGGAGCGTCCGGCGCCTTATTCGAGTCGTCCTTGGAAGCATCGGAATCAGGGGTTGCGTCAGAGCCGGAGCCGTTGTTAGAGCCGGTGTCAACGGACGAATCGCTCGAGCCGGTGGACGAGTTAGAAGTGCCAGCGTCGGTCGAACCAGAAGCGTCGCTGTCCGTATTGCCGGCAGAGCTTGAAGACGAATCGCCCGCAGCAGAGCCGTTCGAAGTAGAGCCGTCGTTGGTAGTGCCACCAGCAGAGCCATTACCGTCAGCATCGGTCGAGGGCGCATCCATCCTGTCATCGTTGACATCGTCACTCGAGCCGTCATTCGAATCAGGTGTCGGCGAGGGCGCCGGCGTAGGCTCGGGCTGCACGGGCGTCGCAGCGGCTGCCTCGTCCTCGGCGATATAAGCCAAGCAGTCCTTCAGCTCATTCTTATAACGATTCTTCCAGCCCTCATGATACTGAGGCTGACTCGAAAACTTAGTGGCGACATTGTTGACCACACTATTGGAGAGCGCCGTCACAAACTCGCGGTCGGACATATCGTTGGAAAGATTCGCCCAGCGGAAAAAGTCTCTGCAGCCACCGGTACCGCACATGTTGGTGATGCTCCACACCATACCCTTGACGCAATCGGCGCGGCCGGAGATGTCAATGCCAAGAGCGCTCTTAAGCCACGCCTCGGTCACCGCATAGTACGAGTTGTACGCATACGCATCCTGCAGAGCCGAAAACTCAGCAGGATCGGTGTTATAAGCACCTTGGAAGGCATCCTGCGCGATATGGCCCAGCTCGGTGAGCTGGCCGTTCTCGTACATGGCATTGCTCGTGTTGGAAATCTCGCTGCCGCGATCAATCGCATCCTTGAGCATGCAGTATTTTTCGGGGTTGTAGTTGTAGGCCTGCTTCATAAACGGGATGAGCGACCAACGACGGTCGAACTGGTAATAGCCCAGCGCGTTATAACCGTCGCCATACGAAAAGCCCTGGTTGTAATTACCATGGCTCTCGTACTTGGTAAAGTACTTCATCTCGGGAGTCACGTTGACAAACGAAACGCCCTGGACCGACCTCAGCACGCCCGAGAAAGACTGCTGGGTGTAGAGACCTTTGTCGATATCGGTGGCATCCGAGGCAACGCCCGGCGTGGGCTCCTCGGCAGCGGCGGGTGCCGGCGCGGAAACGGCGCCAAACGAAAGCGCCAGCGTCAGGCCCGCGACAATCGCGGAATGCTTGGGCTGCATAAGATCCTCCCTGCATTGGTGTAGTTAAAGTTCAGTTTGCAAAGATAAAAATAAGTATTGCAGCTCGCCCGTTGTTACACAACAACCCCTCGGTAAACGGCAACAACCCTCCGCGAAATCTTAGGGAATTGCGCTCAACCTACAGCTTAATGTCAAAGTTGATCTCGGGGACGGCGGCCAGGTCGGCCAACGTCACGCCGTCGACGTACTTTTCGATCACATCGTCCAGGCCGCGCCAGAACTTGACGGTGGAACACA
This sequence comes from uncultured Collinsella sp., assembly GCA_902493835.1. Classification (GTDB taxonomy): domain Bacteria; phylum Actinomycetota; class Coriobacteriia; order Coriobacteriales; family Coriobacteriaceae; genus Collinsella. Next base: position 4,134 of record CABURG010000025.1, read on the forward strand.
GGTCGCTGCGGGCGCAGCTGTTGTCGATGCCATCGCACGCCACCGGAGCCGTGCTGCCCTCGACAGCGCGCAGGATGTCGCCAGCACGCACCTCGGCCGGGTCCTTGGCCATCATGTAGCCGCCGCCCTTGCCGCGCACGCTCTTAAGCAGGCCCGCCTTCATAAGCGGACGAACCAGCTGCTCCAGATACTTTTGCGAGATATGCTCGCGGTCGGCAACCTCGCGCAGAGCAATCTTGCCCTCGGCGTCACCGAGCGCCGCGATATAGATCATCAGCCGGAGGGCATAGCGGCCCTTGGAAGAAATGAGCATACCTACCCTCCCATCGCATCTGGGACAACATAACCAGGTTTGTTTGTCCCAAATCTTAAGTAAGTGGGACAAACACAACAGGTTATTTTGTCCCAGAATTTGAAAAGTCGAGTGGATTAGTCGGGTTTTCCCTTGACTAACGCCGAACCCATAGTAACTTTATTCCGAGAAGATTCCTAGGGTTTAGTACACCTATGAGTACACCATATACAGAGAGGGACAGCATGAGCGCAAATCCGCTGCTTTCCATCGAAGGTCTGACCGCCTCCGTGGACGAGAAGACCATCCTCCACAACGTCAACCTCAACGTCGCCGCCGGCGAGACCCACGTGCTGATGGGACCCAATGGCGCCGGCAAGTCCACCCTCGGCCACCTGGTCATGGGCGACCCCGTCTATACCGTCAACGACGGCCGCATCGTCTTTGACGGCCAGGACATCACCGAGCTCACCACCGACAAGCGTTCGCGCGCCGGCCTGTTCCTGAGCTTCCAGGCCCCGGTCGAGATTCCGGGCGTGCCGCTGTCGAGCTTTTTGCGCGCCAGCATCGCCGGCCGCCCCGGCCTGGAGATGAAGGGCAAGGAGTTCCGCCGTCGCGTTAAGGAGCTCGCGGCCGAGCTCAACATGGATACCGCCTATCTCAACCGCGAGCTGGGCGTGGGCTTCTCGGGCGGCGAGAAGAAGAAGGTCGAGATGCTCCAGCTCCTGCTGCTGCAGCCCAAGCTTGCCATCCTCGACGAGACCGACTCGGGCCTGGACGTCGACGCCCTGTCCACCGTCAGCCACGGCATGGACGCCTACCGCAAGAGCTGCGACGGTTCCATGCTTATCATCACGCACAATACGCGCATCCTGGAGCACCTGGATGTCGACCGCGTCCACGTTATGGTCAAGGGCCACATCGTGCGCGAGGACGACGCCTCGCTCATCCCCTGGATCGACAAGAACGGCTTTGAAACCTTCGAGCGCGAGGCAGCCGAGCAGCGCGCCCAGGCCGAGGCCGCCGCTGCCGAGCAGCAGGCGTAAAGGGGCGACGCAATGACCAAGAACCGCACCGAGGTCGCGGACATCGACCGCAGCCTCTACGACTTCACCTATGGCGAGGAGGGATTCGAGCGCCTCGACGCCGGCATCACGCCCGACATCGTGCGCGAGATCAGCGCCAAAAAGGACGAGCCGCAGTGGATGCTCGACCTGCGCTTAAAGTCCCTCGAAATCTTCAACCGCTTCCCGGATCCGACGTGGGGCCCCTCCATCGAGGGCCTGGACATGGACAACATCGTCACCTACGTCAAGCCCAACACCGACCAAAAGCACGACTGGGAGTCGGTGCCCGACGACATCAAGAACACCTTTGAGCGCCTGGGCATCCCCGAGGCCGAGCGCAGCTACCTGGCGGGCGTCGGCGCGCAGTACGACTCCGAGCTGGTTTACCACAACATGCAGGACACGGCGTCCAAGATGGGCATCGTCTACTCCGGCATCGAGGAGGCCCTGCACGACCCGCAGTGGGAGCCGCTCATCCACGAGAAGTTTATGACGCTCATCCCGCCCACCGACCACAAATTTGCGGCCCTGCACGGCGCCGTATGGTCGGGCGGCTCGTTTGTCTACGTGCCCAAGGGCACCAAGCTCGATTTCCCGCTGCAGAGCTACTTCCGCCTTAACGCCAAGGGCGCCGGCCAGTTTGAGCACACGCTCATCATTGTCGAGGACGACGCTGACCTGCACTTTATCGAGGGCTGCTCCGCGCCCAAGTACAACGTGGCCAACCTCCACGCCGGCGCCGTCGAGCTCTTTGTGGGCAAGCGTGCGCACCTGCGCTACTCGACCATCGAGAACTGGTCCAAGAACATGTACAACCTCAACACTAAGCGTGCGCGCGTGGACGAGGACGGCGACATCGAGTGGATCAGCGGCTCCTTCGGCAGCCACGTGGGCTACCTCTACCCCATGAGCGTGCTCAATGGTCGCCGCGCCCGCTCGAGCTTTACCGGCATCACCTTTGCCGGCGCCGGTCAGAACCTCGACACCGGCTGCAAGGTCGTGCTCAACGCACCCGATACCTCGGCAACCGTCGAGACCAAGGGCATCTCCAAGAGCGGCGGCATCCAGACGTTCCGCAGCTCCATCGTGGCCACGCCCAAGGCCGAGGGCTCCAAGGCAACCGTGAGCTGCCAGTCGCTGATGCTCGACGACCAGAGCCGCTCCGACACCATTCCGGCCATGGACATCCGCGCCAAAAACGTCGATATCGGCCACGAGGCCACCATCGGCCGCATCGGCGACGACAAGGTGTTCTACCTGATGAGCCGCGGCATCTCGGAGGAAGAGGCCCGCACCATGATCGTCAACGGCTTTGCCAACCCGGTCTCCAAGGAGCTGCCGCTGGAGTACGCCGTCGAGATGAACAACCTGATCAAGCTCGAGATGGAAGGAGCGATCGGATAATGAAACAGACCACCAACACCGCTGCTACCACCCTTGAGCAGGTCAATGCGATGCCGGCTGCCACTTGGGGCTGGCTGAAGATGAACCAGACCAAGCTCGAGCTCTCTGACGAGCTTGCCCCCGCTCCCGCCGAGACCATCGAGGTTGAGGGCTTGGATGCGCAGTTTGCTGGCACGGCCGACGCATTTAACGCCGCCATGGACGCCATGGCCGAGCGCTTCCCCGAGCGCCGCGCCTCCGCCCCCGGCGACGCCGCCGACCGCGCCCGCATCACGCCCGAGACCGAGCTTGACGTGCCCGCCACCTCCATCTACCAGGCCGGTGCCATCAAGCTCGAGGAGGAGCTCTCCCCCGCTGAGGCCTTCGAGACCGGCATGGGCGAGGCTGCCTACGCCTATCTGGCCGACCACGCCACCAAGCGCATCGTCATCGACGTGCCCGCATACCAGCACGCCACGGTTACCGTGCGCGTGAGTGGCATCGACGCGGCTGCCGCCATCGCCGCTATCGATGTCGTCGCCCGCCCGCGGGCAACGCTCGACCTGCGCATAGCCCTGGACTCTCCCGTTGCCGGCCAAGGCGTCGTGGGATCCGTGCTACGCGTGTGCGCCCACGAGTACGCCACCGTCAACGTGACCTGCACGCAGACGCTCGACGATAGCTGGATCGCGCTCGACGACACCGGCCTGTTCCTGGACGAGGGCGCGCGCGTCAACGTGCAACACACCGTCCTGGGTGCCGGCGCCAGCGCCACCGGCCTTGCCGGCGACCTGCTGGGCGATACCGCCAAGGTCACCATCGATACTGACTACCTTGGCGCCCGCGAGCAGGTGCGCGACTTTAACTACGAGCTGCGCCACCGCGGTCGCAAGACCGAGTGCGAGATCGACGCCAACGGCGTGCTGACCGGCACGTCCAAGAAGGTCTACCGTGGCACCATCGACCTCGTGCACGGCTGCAAGGGTGCAACCGGCACCGAGCGCGAGACGGTGCTTTTGGCCAACAAGGGCGTCGACAACAAGACCATTCCCGTCATTCTCTGCGACGAGGACGACGTCGCCGGCAACCACGGCGCCACGATCGGCCACGTCCGCGACGAGCAACTGTTCTATCTCGCCTGCCGCGGCCTTGACCAAAACGCCGCCGAGGACCTGTTCATTCGCGCCAAGCTGGAGGACGCCGCGCTTTCCGCCACCGACGAGCGCACCCGCGCAGCCGTCGTCCGCCTGGGCAACAACCTGATCGACAACTTTGAAGAGGAGCTCGCATGATCGACACCGAGCACGTTAAATGCGACACCTGTACCGCCCCCGAGCCCATGGAACTCGACGCCAGCGACGAGGCTTCGCGTGGCTGGCCCACCGTGGACATCGAGACCAACCCCTACAAGGGCCAGTTCCCGCTGTTCCAGCAGCACCCCGAGATCGCCTTCCTCGATAGCGCCGCCACCGCGCAGCGCCCTGCCTGTGTGCTCGACGCCGAGCGTGACTTCTATCAGCGCATGAACGCCAACCCCCTGCGCGGCCTGTACTCGCTGTCCGTCGAGGCCACCGACGCCATCGCGAAGGTCCGCCAGCAGATCGCCGACCTCGTCGGCGCCGCCCAGGCCAACGAGGTCGTCTTCACCCGCAACACGAGCGAGTCGCTCAACCTGATCGCCAAGAGCTTTGCACCCACGGTGCTCGAGCCCGGTGACGAGGTCGTCATCACCATCATGGAGCACCACTCCAACCTGATTCCGTGGCAGCAGGTCTGCCGCGAGACCGGCGCCAAGCTCGTCTACCTCTACCCCACCAAGACCGGCCAGCTCACCACCGAGGAGGTTCTTGCCAAGGTTGGTCCCAAGACCAAGATTCTGGCCGTGGGTCAGGTTTCTAACGTGCTGGGCGTCGAGAACCCGGTCAAGAACCTCGGCAAGCTCGTCCACAAGTACGGCGGTTATCTGGTCGTCGACGGCGCGCAGTCGCTGCCGCACATGCCGGTCGATGTGGCCGACCTGGGCGCCGACTTCTTTGCCTTTAGCGCGCACAAGGCCATGGGCCCCATGGGCATCGGCGTGCTGTGGGGCAAGATGGACCTGCTCAACGCCATGCCGCCCATGCTCACCGGCGGCGAGATGATCGATTCGGTCACCGAGCAGGACGCCGTCTGGGCGCCCGTCCCCGAGAAGTTCGAGGCCGGCACGCAGGACGCCGCCGGCATCTTCGCCACGGGCGCCGCCCTTGATTACCTGGTCAACACGGTGGGTTACGAGAACATCCAGGCCCGCGAGCAGGCACTCGTCCACTATCTGATGGGCGAACTCATGCAGCTCGACTTTGTCCAAATCATCGGTTCCATCTACTGGGACAACCACCACGGCGTTGTGAGCTTTAACGTCAAGGGCATTCACCCGCACGACGTCGCGAGCATCATGGACATGGACGGCGTCTGCATCCGCGCCGGCCACCACTGCGCGCAGCCGCTGCTCACCTGGCTGGGCGTCGAGAACCTTGCCTGCTGCCGCGCCAGCGTGGCCTTCTACAACGACAAGGCCGACATCGACAAGTTCATCGCCGGCCTGCATCACGTTTGGAGCACGTTCAATGGGTAATCTGTACACCTCCACCACGTTTATGGAGCACAACTCGCACCCCGACTATAAGTACGAGATGGATGCTCCCACGCACGAGCACGACGGCATCAACCCCAGCTGTGGCGACGAGCTCACCTTGCAGCTGCGTGTCGAGAAGGGCGTGATCGAGGAGGCCTCCTTTACCGGTCATGGCTGCGCCATCAGCCAGGCCAGCGCCGACATCATGGCCGACCTCATCACCGGCGAGACCGTCGAGGAAGCTCACCGCTTGGCAGAGCTCTTCCTCGCCATGATCCGCGGCGAGAAGCTCTCCGAGGACGACCTGGAAGACCTGGACGAAGCCGCCCAGCTCCAGGACATCTCGCACATGCCCGCCCGCGTCAAATGCGCTGAGCTCGCCTGGCGCACCCTCGACGGCATGCTCGAGGGGCAAACAAACCAGTAGCGTATGCCCCAAATCCAAGGTTATTGATTGCCGAGCCGCCCGATACGGGCGGCTCTGTTTTTACCTAATGAGCGCGAACGCACAAAGTTCGCGCGTCCGGCGCCCCGTCTGACATTTGCCACACAGCCAGACGCGAACACGGGCGTTTTCCACAGCATCAAAGGCCTGCGGCAGGGCCCCGGGCCCGCCAAGCAATGCGCCAAGCCCCGTTCTGCGAAGCTCCGACTCGCTTCGCGCCTACCGCAGACGGGTCCCATAGGGAACGGCGTGCATTTTTGCGAGTATTCAGCACTCCAAGCTGTGTGTATACGCATCGAAAGCGTTAATCAACGTCTTTAGGCGCATATATATTGTGTTTTAGAACAAGCATCGCGGTCTGACGGGACGCAGGCACGTGCTTCGGGGGCGCAACGGCGGGAATCAATAGCTTCGGGACCCGCATGTTGCAAGATTGCGGCGGTGCCGACAGCAACACGATGCTGAAAACTCCGTTTTTTGCACGGCGCAGACGGGGGTAGGCACGGGCAAACCCGGACCGAGCCGTTATTTTATGCAAGATGGCGATTTTTCTATGCATATTAAGAAGTGCAGTTACCGTACCAAGCTTTTAGAACAATGGTTGTGGCATATGGGCGACCCTACATCACGTTTCCGCCAGCCCTCATCGCCGTTCGCGCGCGGGCGCGCACGATACGAGAGACGGTACTTTTGCCAATCCCGGTATACCGCTCAATCTGGCGCACCGTAAAGCCGGCATTGTTCAATCCAACAATAACAGTATCGCGCTGCGCCGGCGGTGCAGTTTTAACCCCGTTGAGCGGAACCCCGAGGCTCTTCGCCAACTTGCCGGCAAAGGCGTGGCGTTCCCACTCCGTCTCTTTCATATCGCCCAGCGCTGGCTCGCCGCCGTCGGGCGTCGAAAGCGAATAGGCAATAAAGCCCTCGGCAGAACCAAAAAGCTCAAGCACGCAAGAAGGATCAGAAAATCCCCTCGCGGCATCAGCCGCGTCACCGTCGTAAGCGCACAAATGCTCCGGAAAGCTGCTCCAGGGATAACGCTCAATGAGACTGATGCCCGCCTCCTGCGGATCGGCGTGAACGGAGCGAATAGCCTCCATCACCTGCCAGTCGGTATCGAGCGAGCGCCGGTCAAAACGGTTCTGGAACAGATGCCCTGTGCGCCCCGTGCGTTTATTGAACCGCCGCGCGTACGTCAAAAGCAGCCGGTGCATCGCCGCGCTCATCGCGTCCTCGTAATCTGCAAGCACCAGACGCACGTGATTGCCCATAAGGCACCAGGCGATAACCGTCACGCCCGCCTTGCGGCAGCACTCACGCATCAGCTCCAAGAACTCCCACCGGTCTTCATCGCCCTCAAAGATGAGCTGCTTGCCCGTACCGCGGGCACAGACATGGTAAAAGCCGGTAACCGTTCTCCAAACGCGCTGCATGGCGCTCCCTTCGCCGGGATCTGCTTGCCATCCAATACAGCACGATTGAAGCGTGCCATCAAAACATTCACGCAAAACAATTCGCTCACGCGGCCAAAGGCAGTAAACAGGCGGCGAACGGCACCGTTGCAACAGGTCAACCCCTGCAACGCTTGCAAGAGCGGACCAAAAGCTTGCCCAAGACGGACCCCCTCTACGGAAGTTCGCGACCACAGACCATAGAGTTAAACCGTTTCAATTAAAACTTCCGGACTTCTCGCTACGAAAACTGAGCCGTTCGCCGAATATTCCGTGCATTTCGCGGTATTATAGGGGCTGCATGTCATGTCCCTTTCGAAGGGTCGCCCGGCAATCGCCAGCCACGACCCCCAGACGGGACGCCAACACGATAGAGAGGAGAGGCATGCAGTACTCACAGGAAGTGGAGAACATGTGCCCCGTTGCCAAGGGTGCATACCACGGCCCCGCACCCATCCCCGAGGAGGGCAAGTGGGTCCAGGCTAAGGAGATTTCCGACATCTCCGGTCTTACGCACGGTGTGGGTTGGTGCGCACCTCAGCAGGGCGCCTGCAAGCTCACGCTGAACGTCAAGGACGGCATCATCGAGGAGGCCCTCGTTGAGACCATCGGCTGCTCGGGTATGACCCACTCTGCCGCCATGGCTTCCGAGATCCTTCCCGGTAAGACCATCCTCGAGGCCCTCAACACCGACCTCGTCTGCGACGCCATCAACGTTGCTATGCGCGAGATCTTCCTGCAGATCGTTTACGGCCGCAGCCAGACCGCGTTCTCCGAGGGCGGCCTGCCCGTGGGCGCCTCCCTCGACGACCTCGGCAAGGGCCTTCGCTCTCAGGTCGGCACCATGTTCGGCACCAAGGCCAAGGGCGCTCGTTACCTCGAGCTCGCTCAGGGCTACGTCACCCGCATGGCTCTCAACGACAAGAACGAGATCATCGCATTCGAGTTCCTGAACCTCGGCAAGTTCACCGACGCCGTCAAGGCCGGCAAGACCCCCGAGGAGGCCATCGCTGGCGCTATGGGCCACTATGGTCAGTGGGAGAACGCTGCCAAGTACATCGACCCGCGCACCGACGAGGAGACTCACTCCGTCGCCAGCGTGTTCCCGGTTCACGAGTAGAAAGGGAGGGAAATAACTATGACTGTTACGTTCGAAGGTTACGAGCGCCGCGCTGACAAGATCAACAAGTGCCTCGCCGACAACGGCATCGCCTCCCTCGAGGAAGCTCTGCAGATCTGCACCGACAAGGGCTTCAACCCGCGTGAGATCGTCAACAACACCCAGTCCATCGCCTTCCAGAACGCCGAGTGGGCCTACACCCTCGGATGCGCTCTCGCTGTCAAGCGTGGCGCCAAGTCCGCTTCTGAGGCTGCCGCTATCATCGGCGAGGGCATCCAGGCCTTCACCGTTCCCGGCTCCGTCGCCGAGGACCGCAAGGTCGGTCTGGGCCACGGCAACCTGGGCGCTATGCTGCTCTCCGACGACACCGAGTGCTTCGCCTTCCTGGCCGGTCACGAGTCCTTCGCTGCCGCTGAGGGTGCTATCGGCCTGGCTCTGAACGCCAACAAGGCTCGCAAGAAGCCGCTGCGCGTCATCCTCAACGGTCTGGGCAAGGACGCTGCTCAGATCATCGCCCGCATCAACGGCTTCACCTACGTGAAGACCCAGTTCGACTACTTCACGGGCGAGCTCAAGGTCGTCGAGACCATCCCCTACTCCGATGGTCCCCGCGCCGCCGTCAACTGCTACGGCGCCGACGACGTCCGCGAGGGCGTTGCCATCATGTGGCACGAGAACGTCGACATCTCGATCACCGGTAACTCCACCAACCCCACGCGCTTCCAGCACCCCGTCGCTGGCACCTACAAGAAGGAGCGCCTCGAGGCTGGCAAGAAGTACTTCTCTGTCGCTTCTGGTGGCGGCACTGGCCGTACCCTGCACCCGGACAACATGGGCGCCGGCCCTGCCTCTTACGGCATGACCGACACCATGGGCCGCATGCACTCCGACGCCCAGTTCGCCGGTTCTTCCTCCGTGCCTGCGCACGTCGACATGATGGGTCTCATCGGCATGGGCAACAACCCCATGGTCGGTGCCACCGTCGCCTGCGCTGTCGCCGTCGAGGAGGCCCTCAAGGCCTAATCGCGCCCGCGCGATGCTCATATAGCTGAGCTTTGGAGCCGCTACCCACCCGGGTAGCGGCTCTTTTTGTTTGCGCTGTCGCAGGGTAGCTAATGCCGATATATCAGTTGGGGCGAAATACTAGATGTGATGAGATGGAGCGTCAGAGCGTCCATGACGCCCACCTGCCATATTTGCCCTTTACCGATTTGCCGAGTTTTTGCGGCCCCATTGCCGATCACCCGTGCGACAATGCGCCGGACGAGAAAGGAATCCGATGGAATCGACTGATGTACTGGTAATTGGATCTGGCATTGCGGGCCTTTGCGCCGCCATCGAAGCGGCACGCACGGGTGCAACCGTCACTGTGGCAAGCGCCGGCAAGACTATGAGTGGATCGAGCTTCTTCCCCGGAACCTGGGGCCTAGGGCTTATCGGACCCGTTAACGAAGACGACGAGCAGGACCTCATCGACACCATCCTGGCCGTCGGCGGCGGCGTTGCCGACCCCGAACTCGTCCAAGCGTTCGTCCACGGCATTCCCCAAGCGATTGACTGGCTCGAGCAAGACCTGGGCGTTGAGCTCCAGCGTCCGCAAAGCGCCAAGAGTGCTCAACAAAAGCAATTTATCCCCTGCTTTGACCACAAGACGCGCATGTGGCGCGGCCTCACCCGCAAGCCCCTTGAGGACGCTCTGACGACCTGGATCGAGTCGCTCGGCATTCGCCTGCTCCCCCGCCATGAGCTTATCGACCTTGTTGAGGACACGAACGGCAGAATAACCGGAACCGTGCTCTACGACCTCACCGAAAATCGAATCGTGCCCTTTGCTGCCAAGGCCACGATCATCGCAGCCGGTGGCACAGGCGGCCTGTTTGAGCGCAGCCTTACGTCGGCCGATGTGCTCAGCTCCTCGCAGGCCATCGCACTCGCGCACGGCGCATCGCTTACTAATATAGAGTTCATGCAGATGATGCCCGGCTTCATCGAGCCCAAGCGCAACCTGGTCTTCAACGAGAAAACCTGGCGCTACGTACATGTAGACCAGCCGGCAGATATTACCGACGACAAGCTGGACGACCTGCTCGAGCAGCGCTCTGGATATGGTCCCTTCACGTCACGCTTGGCCTCCCGCGCTATCGATCTCGTCATCGATCAGGCAGGTGCCGAAGGTCTGGCACTCCACTACGACTTCCCCCGCGAGGATATCCCAGAGTTTGTGCAGACCTTTGCCAACTGGCTGCAAGACGAGCACGGCATCGCCCCGACTGACGAGATGCGCGTTGCGATGTACGCCCACGCCGCTAACGGCGGTATTAAGATCGATAAGACTGCGCACACGGGCGTTGAGGGCCTCTACGCTTGCGGCGAGGCTACAGGCGGCATGCACGGCGCCGACCGTATTGGTGGCCTGTCGAGCGCCAACGGCATAGTGTTTGGGCGCATCGCGGGCGCTTCCGCAGCCCTTGCAGCGCAGATAGAGCCTGAGACAGCCCCGAAGGTGGATATCGCCCTCCCCCAGTACGGCATTGCCACAACAGATGCCGAACGCCTGACACACAGCCTTAAGCACACGATGAGCACCTATTGCATGATCAACCGCACCGAGACGGGCCTATCCGAGGCACTACACGAGCTTGAGGGCTTGAAGACAGAGGCAACGACCTTGAGCACACAGAAAGCCCAGGACAGCGAAGTCGCAGCCCTCGCCCGCCTGCAATCACAGATTCAACTAGCACAGGAAATGGTCAAAGCCATGCGTAAGCGGACCGAAAGTCTCGGATCGCACTATCGAGCAGACTAAATCGATTCTCACTTTGAGTTTGATCACAACTTTTCAACATGCATCGAGCCCCGTGAGCATAATTCACATAAGGAGAGCACGTTTATGGGGCTTTAGCCGTGTTTCCCTAAGGGAATCACGGTGCAGATTTCTCAGCTCCGCGCTCCGACGGGTTCGACCCCATGAAAGGTCAACAAAAAAGCGACCAGCCTAAGCTAGTCGCTTTAACATGCTTTGGGTGGGCCGTCAGGGGGTCAGCCTGCTGCGCAGGCGGCCGCTGCGGCGCCAAGGCGCCTTGCGCGCTGCGCTGGTAAATGCTTACGCATTTCCTCAGCTCCGCGCCCTTTCGGGTTCGACCCCATGAAAGGTCAACAAAAAAGACGGCCAACCGAAGTTGACCGTCTTAACTTGCTTTGGTGGGCCGTCAGGGGGTCAGCCTGCTGCGCAGGCGGTCGCTGCGGCGTTTCGCGCCTTGCGCGCTGCGCTGGCAAATGCTTACGCATTTCCTCAGCTCCGCGCCCCGACGGGTTCGACCCCATGTGAGGTTAACAAAAAAGCGACCAGCCTAAGCCAGTCGCTTTAACATGCTTTGGGTGGGCCGTCAGGGGGTCAGCCTGCTGCGCAGGCGGCCGCTGCGGCGCCAAGGCGCCTTGC
>CABURG010000026.1 GCA_902493835.1 uncultured Collinsella sp.
ACGCCCTGTCCGAGCGCCTGGCCGAGGCTGACATCGTCGCATCCTTTATGCCCAGCACACCCGAGACCCGCGGCCTGGCGAACGCCGAGTTCTTCGCCGCGATGAAACTGGGCGCCTTCTTTGCCAACGGCGGCCGCGGCGATCTTGTGGTTGCCGACGATCTGGTTGCCGCTCTGGAGTCGGGACATCTCGCCGGCGCCGCGGTCGACGTCACCGACCCCGAGCCCCTGCCCGCGACAAGCCCGCTGTGGGACGCGCCCAACATGCTCATCACGCCGCATATCTCCGGTTGGTTTCACCTGGCAGCCACGCTCAACAATGTGGTCGACATTGCCGCAGAGAATCTGCGTCACCTGCAAGCCGGCGAGACCCTGCGCTGCTGGATCGAACACTGATTGTTCCGGCGTTTTACCAAACGCCGGAACCCCTCGACGCTGCGAGCCCGCCGTTTGGCCAATCTGCCGTTCAATTTCAAAGGCGCGACCAAAAGGTCAACGCCTTTTCATTTCACGGCACCTTGGCTCAAACGGCGGGCTCTCGCTGACTTTTATTCGACCTGCGGGATCTGACTAGCGCAGGCTCTGCCTATGAAGTCCCAGCAGTTCCGTCTTGTCGTTGGCGTTGAAGCATTTGCCCAGATAAAACCTGACAAAATGAACCTGTCCCTTTTTGGCAGGTTTTAGAGCTCCACGCTTTCGGCGCCGTTGATGGTTAGGTTTCGCTCGTAGAAGGCGGTGAGGGCGCGGATGGCGTACATCACGTCGCGTACGCCGCCGGTCTCGTAGCTTGAGTGCATGGCCAGCTGCGGCAGGCCCACGTCCACGGCATGCATGCTCGCCTGCATATTGGACAGGTTGCCGAGTGTGGAGCCGCCGGCCATATCGCTCTTGTTGGCGAAGGCCTGTGTGGGTACGTCGGCGTCATCACAGATGGCCTGGAACACCGCGCGGCTAAAGGCATCGGTGCAGTAGTGCTGATTGGCGGCTTCCTTGATGACGATGCCGCCGTTGAGCACAACCTGATTGCGAGCGTCGCACTTCTCGGCGTGGTTGGGGTGCACAGCATGTGCATTGTCGCAGCTCACGAGCATCGAGGCGGCAAGTGCGCGATGGTACGACTCGTCGTCAAAGCCCAGCGAGCCGTTAATGCGACGCAATGCATCGGCCAAGAACGTCGACATGGCGCCCTGCTTGGTCTCGGAGCCAACCTCCTCGTTATCGAAGCAGCAGAAGACCGAGACATCGTGCGCGTTCTCGGCGCCCAAAAATGCCTGCAGCGAGGTGTAGGCGCAGGCCAGGTCGTCGAGCTTGGGCGTCGAGATAAACTCGTCAGCCCAGCCCCAAATGCGCGCATCCTGACGATTGACCAGGAACAGATCGCGGCCCAGAATCTGCTCGGGCTCAACGTCCAGCTCGTCGGCGATCAGAGCATCAAAGTCGCCCTGCTTAAGATCACCGGCGCTGATAAGCGGGCAAAGGTCGACGGCTCGGTTGGGAGCAAAGCCCTCGTTAACGCCGCGGTTCATGTGGATAGCAAGGCTCGGGATAATAGCGACTTCGCGCTCGGTAGCGAGCAAACGGCTCTCGATACGTTCGCCCTCGCGCACCAGTACGCGGCCCGCGAGCGCCAGCGGGCGATCGAACCAGGTGTAGTCGATCATGCCGCCGTAGGCCTCGGTGTTCAGGCGCAGCGTCTCACCCGCGCCGTCGAGCTCGGGCACAGCTTTGACCTTAAACGTCGGCGAATCGCTGTGCGACGCCGTGAGCTGAAAATGATAGTCACCGGCGACGCCGTCCTCGCCCCACGTCGCGGCCAGGTCCTCGCCCACCTTAAAGGCAACAACGCTCGAGGTGTTGCGCTGCGTGTAATAACGCCCGCCCGGTTCGATGTCCCACGCCGCATTCTCGGGCAGGTAGGTAAAGCCCGCCTCGTCGAGCTCGGCCATAATGGTCGCCGCCGTATGGAACATACTGGGGCATGCCTCGATAAAGTCGATAAGGTCGTTGGCGGCCTCGATATCATCGGCCGTCACATGCGCGCGCTCGGGCGTTTCCTGATCCGTCATGCTCTCCCCTTTCGCTGGGTTGATGGTCCCCTCCAGCATACCCCGCCACGCCAGCGCCGCACTCTTCATTCCGTGCTTAATTCCGCGCCACTCACCAAGTTGAGCCATCATGCCCGCGCTCCTTTTGCGACAATTGCGCTAACAGGACGAGAGGAGCCGTCATGAAGCCACGTAACATTGCCATCACCTGCGGTGTCGCGGGAGTCGCCGTCGGCCTTGCCGCTGCCACCGGTATCGTTTATCACAAGCAAATCAAGTCCGCCGCGTCGCTCAAACGCTTGACCGGCTACGCGGATGGCTATGACCTGTACGCAATCGACATCGCCTACGACTACGATCTCGATCGCATCATCGCCGCTGGCGTGCGCGACGACCAGGCCTACATCGATGCCGTGGTGGCGCAGGTGCTGCCCGGTGTGCCGGCACATGTCCAGGCGCCCCAGTTTGCCTGCAGCGCTTTTGTCGCCGTAGATGCCGAAGGCCGCGTGCGCACCGGTCGCAATTACGACTTTAAGGACGACACCTCGGCGCTGCTGGTGCGCAATCACCCACGCGGCGGCTATGCTTCCATCGGGCTTGCCGCCCTTAACAACCTGGGCGATAACACTCCGCTTGACTCCGTCGCCGGACGCGCCGCGGCGTTGATGGGCCCGTTTGCCCAGCTCGACGGTCTTAACGAATGCGGCGTGTCCATTGCCGTACTCACTCTGGATTCCAAGCCCTGTGACCAGGACACGCAACGTCCCGTCATCAATACCTCGCTCGCCATCCGTCTGGTGCTCGACCGTGCCGCCACCACGCAAGAAGCTGTCGACCTGCTTTCCGCCTACGACATGCACGCCATGGCAGGACGCGATTACCACTTCTTTATCAACGACGCCGCCGGTGACGCGCGCGTAGTAGAGTGGGATCCGCGCGATCCGGACCGTGCTTTCAAAGCGACTCCTGTACGCCAGGTTACGAACTTCTACGCCTGCTATGGCGACGAAGTGCTGCCCAACCAAAAGAATGACGAGCTGGGCCATGGTAAAGAGCGCGCCGTCGCAATCGCCGATGTCCTTGACGCCCACGCCGGTGCCCAGGACGAGGCGGTCGCTTGGAAGGCCCTTCGCGCCGCAGCCCAAGAGCCCAATCCGGAAGACATCACCAGCAATACGCAATGGTCGGTCGTCTTTGACAATACCGAACCCGCCGCCGCTATTACGCTGCGCCGCCACTGGGGCAACGTCGATGCCTTTGCGCTGTAAGGAGCCAGGCCCGTCGACCTTACGTTCCCTGACGTTGCTTACATTTCCATACGCTTGAGCTAACACGTTTTACCCCCGTATCAACAGTGTGCGGGGGTAAACTTATGCGCATGTTATAACTTGCCCGGAAGGATTCATCATGCTCAGGATCGGTCTTCTTACCAGTGGCGGCGACTGCCAGGCGCTCAACGCCACCATGCGCGGCATCGTCAAAACGCTTATGACCAATAGCGAAGAACCTATCGAGATCTATGGTTTTGAGGACGGCTACCAGGGCCTTATCTACAGCAGGTTCCGCGTCATGACACCCGCCGATTTTAGCGGTATCCCCACCCGCGGCGGCACCATCCTGGGCACGAGCCGCACGCCGTTCAAGCGTCTGGATACCCCCGAGGCCGATGGTGTCGAGAAGGTGCCGGCGATGGTCCACACCTATCACAAGCTGCAGCTCGACTGCCTGTTTATGCTGGGCGGCAACGGCTCCACCAAGACCGCCAACCGTCTGCGCGAAGAGGGCCTCAACGTTATCGCCCTGCCCAAGACCATCGATAACGACACCTGGGGCACCGAGCTGACGTTTGGCTTTACGAGCGCCATCGACGTCGCCACCAAGTGCATCGATGACATCCACACCACCGCCTCGAGCCACGGCCGCGTGTTCGTTATCGAGATCATGGGCCACAAGGTTGGCTGGATCCCGCTGTATGCCGGCGTCGCGGGCGGCGCGGATGTCATCTTGATCCCCGAAATCCCCTACGACATGGATAACGTCATCAAGACCATCGAGCATCGCATGGAGACCGGCAGCCGCTTTACCATCGTGGCCGTCGCCGAGGGCGCTATCTCCAAGGAGGACGCGGCGCTGTCCAAGAAGGAGTACAAGAAGAAACTCGCCGAGCGCACGAGCCCGTCGATTGTCTACGACATCGCCAAGGAGATCGAGGCCAAGACCGGTCGCGAGACCCGTGTCGCCATCCCCGGCCACACGCAGCGCGGCGGCCAGCCCGACGCCCAGGACCGCATCTTTGCGACCCAGTGCGGCGTCGAGGCAGCGCTCGGCTGCCTGCGCGGCGAGTTTGGCTACATGATTGCCCTGCGCGATGGCAAGATGTGCCACATGCCGCTCGAGGATGTCGCCGGCAAGCTCAAGTATGTCGATCCCCAGAGCGACCTGGTACGCGAGGCCAAGGCGTTGGGCATCAGCTTCGGCGACGAATAGCCCCGGCTGGAACTGCTCCCATCGGAGGCCCCAGGGCTTACCTCCCAAATCGTCCTCGGACATGTCAGGATCCCGCCGTGCGCTTCGCGCGGCGGGATCCTTCCGTCCTGCGGAAAGATTTGGGAGGTAAGCCCTGGGGCCTCCTGCGGTAACCGGGGAGGCCGAGGCTATTCGTCTTCTTGCTGCAAGTGCCTGGGGTAGGATGCGGCGTGCATTTTTGGGAGTATTCAGCAGCCGAGGGTGCCTGCATACTGGATTTTGGGCGAGAGACAGGCGCCGCGGGCCGCATTCTGCAAAAAAATGAGCGGTCCTCGAGGCGCCGGAGCTCAAAGTCAGGCTTTCAATGCGCTTTTGTGCGCCCGCTCCCACACTCGCGGACTCCGGGATGCTGAATTCTCCGGAATTTGCACGCCGCCCCCTGGGGTACCCGCGGGCAAAAAGCAACCGCCCCGCCGAAATATGCAATCGGCGGGGCGGTTTATGCAATTTAGTGGCTGTGGGCGCGTCGGTGGCTCGCTACAGCTTGAATCCCAGAACGGATTACTCGGCGCTCTTAAAAGCGCCGAGTAACCCGCCAAAAAGGGACAGGTTCATCTTTGGCAGGTTAATCTGGGCAAACGCCGGACAACCATTAGGTGGCCCGGCGTTTGCCCCGCTTTGCTGGGAATGTCTGTCGTTCAGTGCTCTTACTGGCCAGTCCAGTGTTGCGCATAGCTTTTAATGTCTTCGGTAAAACCATCAAGATCGTCGAGGGTAATCACGCTGTCGATAAGCAAATTAGCTATCTCACGGTGCATTGTACTGCGGCGAAGGTCGTTCACCAGCACTCCTGAGGACAGCTTATCCCTATTGATACGCTCTTCTAGCGCCCAAAATCTACTGGACGCTTCGCTGTCGCCGTTCAGCATCTCAACGTACCGGCCGATGAGCTTTTCCATATAACGTTCTTGCCATTGAGGAAGCATTTTCTTAAACAGCTTCCAGTCGCTTTCGGCTACGTCGCGCATATGTTCTCCGCTCGTCAAACGGGCTTTCCATTTGCCTTTCATTCTATTTGGTTTTCGCTCGCAGGCGTGGATGAGAGGCTCTCTTCAGCCTTCGAGATTGAGCTTGAATGATCCGTTGCCACAAAATGGACCTATCTACTACGTTTGCTACCACACCCTCGACCATGACAAAGATTGTAAAAATAAAACCGCAGGTAGAAAGCTTGCCAGTTTTCGAAAAAGGCGGGTATGGTCGGCCCCTTCGGGCTAAACGTAGTAAATAGGCCCTTTTCTTGGCGCGCGGTCAGCTCAATGCTTATCTCCGTGCCGGAACTGACCCAATTGTTTGTTAGTTGCGGTGATATAGGGACTGTTTGGCGCTTTGGAGCCTCAAAACAATCCCTATATCACCGCAACTTGGAAGGGACGGGCGGTGTCGGATGAGTGGCGCTGGCGGGTTAGGGCGGTTTAGGCCTGTTTGCGGTGCTTCCATTGTTTGCGGCACCAGTGCATAAGCGCTTTTACGATGGGAATCGTGATGAGGATGACCCATGCGGGATGGGGCTGTCCCAGGCAGAACCACATGTAGAGGAACCAAGTTATAGCAGCTGCCGGGTAGACGGCGTCGACAAGCTTTGACAGATGACGTCGGTCGATGAAATCGCCAAGCGCGTAGTAGACGGGAATCAAAAAGACGAGGAAAAGTCCCGTAGTCCACACGCCGCAAATAATGCCGAGCGCCAGATAGGCGAGGGCGACAAGCACGGGGAAGGGGAACTTATTCCACGCGCGACCGAGCTTGGTGTGGAAATGCTTGCCATGATGGTCGAGCTTGTCGCGCGCCTCTTTCCAGCTGGAGAATTGTTCGCCGTCGATAACCACGGTGCCATCGGCATTGGTGTGCACGCTGTGCCCGTCGTCCTCTAGCTTGTCAATATGTACGCCGCCCGGCCCCACGTGCACCTCTTCACCCTTGCGGTCGTTGGTCACATGGATGCCGCTCCAGCCAACATGGACTTCCTCGCCTTTATTGGGATCAATGACGTGGATGCCGCGCGCGAGGGAAATATCGACAAGTGGTTTGTCGCCGCAATCGGCGTGCTCAGTAGAAGCCTCAGCCTCGTCAGCCTTATCTGAAGCTTCGGCGCCGGCGTCGCTGTCCTGTGCCTCATCAGTGCTATCCACTGCCTTCCCATACAACAGCTCATCCAGCGACACGCCATACAGCGCGGCGAGCGCAATAAGGTTATCGGTATCGGGCGAGGATTCGCTGCGTTCCCATTTACTGACAGCCTGACGACTCACACCCAGCTGGGCGGCAAGCGCCTCCTGAGAAAGCCCGGCAGCCTTGCGGCGATCAACGAGCCGCTGCGCCATCGCAAGATCCATGACAGTTCCTTTCATGTGGTGACCGTAATCGAATGAGCCGAGTATGCCGAGAACAACCGGTAGCGACCACCATTTCTAGTTAGAATCTGCCCCAACCCTACCGCAACTACCAGTAGCAACCCCTAACGACCTGCCATTTCATGACAAATGTCAGTGCAAATAACAACCAAGAGCCCTCTCGATAAGTTGCGGTGGAATAGTTCCCGTTTGGCATAGCAGAGCCATAAACGGGAACTATTCCACCGCAACTTACTATTAGGCCACGCACCCGCAGAGTAGCTACGGGTGCCTAGGGTAGGATGCGGCGTGCATTTTTGGGAGTATTCAGCAGCCGAGGGTGCCTGCATACTGGATTTTGGGCGAAAGGCAGGCACCATGGGCCGCATCCTGTAAAAAAACGAGCGGCTCTAGAGGCGTTGGGGCTCAGAATCGGGGCTTTCAGCGCAGTTTTGCACCCCCCGCCCCCGCGCCCGCGGACCCCGGGATGCTGAATACTCCGGAATTTGCACGCCCCCCTGGGGTACCTGTGGGCAAAAAGCAACCGCCCCGTCAAAGTATGCATTTGGCGGGGCGGTTTATGCAAAAATGCTGCTGCGGGCGCGTCGGCAGCTCGCTAGAACTTGAATCCCAGGACAGGTTACTCGGCACTCTTGAGGGCGCCGACCATGTCGATCTTGTTGAGGGTACGATTGGTGGCGAGGTTGACGATAAACGTAAAGCCAAAGGAAAGCACCACGGCGAGCACGTAGCTTAGCGGCTCGACCTCGACATCAAAGTACAGCGACGGCATCTGCAAAATGTACGTAAAACTCTCGGCCAGCAAGCCGCCCAGCGGCACGCCCAGCGCAGCGCCAATCGCCGTGAGGATCAACGTCTCCTTGTTGACGTAATGGTGCACCTCACCGCGACGGAAGCCCAACACCTTAATGGTCGCCAGCTCGCGCTCGCGCTCGGAGATATTCGTGTTGGACAGCGTAAACACCACCACAAACGACAGGCACGCCGCCATAAAGGTCACGAGCACCACGACCGAATTGATAATCGTAAAGTTCGCTTCATAGTTCTCCCAATGCTCGGCCGTACTCGAAATCGTAAGCCAACCGTCACTCTTAAGATTCTTGCTAAACGCAATCTGGTCGGCCGACGAACCCTTAAGCAGCACAAAGACGCCGTTAAGACGTGCGCTTCGACCGAACGCGCGCTCATAGGTGCCCTGCGTCATGTAAAGCGTGTTGCCCAGATAGTTAAGCGAAATGTCGCTGACTTTGACCTTGGCAACATTGAGCGACGAATCCTGGACGTGAGCCGTATCGCCCGGCTGAATCCCCAGCACCAGCTGTGAACTTTTGCTCAGATACACGTCTCCGTCACGCAAAGGCAGCGGTTCTTTGGACTCATCCTCCAGGCGCACGTAATCGCCCAAGTCACTCGTGCGGTCATCGGGCACCACGATCAGCTGCACGGTCTCGCTCTTGCCGCCAAACGTAAAGGTGACGTTGTCGGTCATAATCGGCAGGGTCGAGGTCACGGTCACGTTGAAATCATTGGCCGCGCTGCGCTCATCCAATGCCGCGCACGTCTGCGAAAAATCGTCGGGATTGGCGACCGCCAGCAGGTCGTAGCGCGTGATATGTCCGTACTGTTTGGGCGAAAGCGCCACCGACGTATCACGGATGCCCATTCCGCAGATCACGAGCGCCGTGCAGCCGGCGATACCGAAGATGGTCATAAAGGCGCGCTTTTTGTAGCGGAACAGGTTACGCGCCGCCACCTTGTTTAAGAAGCCCATGCGGCGCCAGATAAAGCCGATGCGCTCAAGCAAGATGCGAGAGCCGGCGCGTGGGGCCTTGGGACGCATAAGCGAGGCTGGGGTCTCGGACATCTCGTGGCGGCAGGCGATAATCGTAGCGCCCACCACGCCCACGGCAAACAGCGCCACCGACACGAGCGACGACACGATGTCGTACGAAAGCAGCATCTGGGGCAGCGAGTACATGTCGTCGAACACCGTAAACAGGAACAGCGGAAGGCCCACAAATCCGATGATGTTGCCGAGCACGCCGCCGATCAGACATGCCCACAACGCATAGTCCACGTATTTGGACAGGATGCGCCCACGTGAATAGCCAAGCGCCTTGTACAGGCCAATAAGCGTGCGCTCCTCCTCGACCATGCGCGTGGCGGTGGTGAGGCTGATGAGCACGGCGACGATAAAGAAGATAAACGGGAAAACCGTGGCGATGGCCTCGATCGAAGAACTGTCGCTCTCGACGCTCGAGTAGCTTGCGATGTTACCGCGGTCCTGAATGTACCAAGTGCATTCGCCCAGATTGGAAAGCTCGGCGCGGGCATCGGCGAACTGCTGGTCGGCAGCGGCGCGACGCTGGTCCAACTCGGTCTGAGCCTGGACGCGCTCCTCGCTGCCCTCGGCCATACGGTTGATGTTTCTCTGCTCAACCCCAAAGAGCATCTCCGCCTGGCGCTCGGCCGCGTCAAGGCTTGCCGGCGTGTCAACCGTCAGCTCCTGGACGCGCGCCTTTTCACGCTCCTCGCGGATCTTCTCGATATTGCCCTTGACCTCATTGATCTTTGTCGTGTAGGCATCCGAATAGGAGTTAAGACTCTTGGCTCCCTCGACGATCACGTGGACTGCGGAGTAGGAAGAAGATGTCGCGGCATCCTCGCTCACATAGAACTTATAGTCCGCAGCCGAAGCAGCGCGAAAGGCGTTGACTGTCGAGTCGGAGATCACGTCGGTAGGATCGAGGACCTCGGCCGTAATGGTGTAATCGCCCGCGGCAAACTGATCCTTGGCACTTTGGTTGGACGAGCTCGCGTCATTGGCGGCAAAACTCACCGTATCGCCGAGCTTTTTGCCCGAAGCCTTCAGGAACTTCGAAGTCACCGCGACTTCATCGGCGCTCTCGGGCAAATCGCCGCTCACCAGCACCGGCTGATCGATGTTCTCCTTGGAGAGACTTTGCACGACCACGCGCTCGCGCGTTGTGCCCACGGCGGTGTAGGCGGTCTCGGTGTAGATGCCCTCGACCGTCTCGACGCCGTCGACCTCTTGGATAGCCGCGAGATCGTCGCGCGTAAGGCCATAGGTCGACTGCACGTTAATGTCATAGACATTCTGCTGGTCAAAATAGGCGTCGACCGAATCGCACAAATCCTCGCAGCCCGCCTTAAGGCCGCACATCACGCTCACGCCAAGCGCAGTGATGACCACGATAGATAGGAAGCGCTTAAGACTGCCCCGAATCGTGCGGTAGATGCCACGGCGAAAAACCGTCGGCACCATATCGTTTGAGCTTTGGGCGGTACGGTAGGTCGCGAACTCCCGGTCGCGGCCCGCGTGCTCCGTATCGTGGTTTTGGCTGTTTTGGCAATCTTGGTCCATGGGCGCTACCACTCGATCGTCTCGATAGGCACGGGATTTTGCTGGACCGTCTCGCTCTCCACGCGGCCGCTCTTAAAGCGGATCAGGCGATCGGCCATGGGCGCCAGCGCGGAGTTGTGGGTGATGATAATGACCGTGATGTCCTGCTTGCGGCAGGTGTCCTGTAGCAACTGCAAGATCTGCTTGCCGGTTTTGTAGTCGAGTGCACCCGTGGGCTCGTCGCACAAAAGCAGCTTGGGATTCTTGGCCAGTGCGCGGGCAATGGACACGCGCTGCTGCTCGCCGCCCGAAAGCTGTGCCGGAAAGTTGCCCAGGCGCTCGCCCAGGCCAACCTGACGAAGCGTCTGTTCGGCATCAAGCGAATCGGGGCAGATCTGAGCCGCGAGCTCAACGTTTTCGAGGGCCGTCAAGTTGGGGACCAGATTGTAGAACTGGAAGACGAAGCCGACGTCGGCGCGGCGGTATTCCACGAGCTGCGCCTCGTTGGCGGAGCTCACGTCGCGCCCGTCCACCGTCACGGTGCCGGAAGTCGCCGTATCCATGCCGCCCAGGATGTTGAGCGCCGTGGTCTTGCCGGCGCCCGAGGCGCCCAGGATAATGGCGAGCTCACCGCGCTCGACCGTAAAACTCGCGCCGTCGAGCGCGTGAATGCGGGCGTCACCCTCGCCGTATGCCTTGATGACGTCTTTGAATTCGATATAAGCCATCGAGTAATTCCCATCTGGTCGGATAACTCTTTAGTATTACCCATTTCGCACCGACCAAAAAGGGACAGGTTTATTTTGACAGGGTTTATATGGGAAAACGGCAGCCATAGATGAGGCTACGGGGAGGCAGAGAAATCATCGACGGGATCAGGCCGACCGCCAAACACAACGCACGCATCTCTATCTGTCAGCCAAATAATTCGAACAGATGTTCGTTTCTATGATATGATTTCGCTATCTAAGCAGGCCAATACGCAGAAAGGCGGCCAACATGGCGTTCGACTTTAAGAAGGAATGCAAGGAGCTCTACAAACCTGCAAGCAAGCCGAGTATCGTAACTGTCCCGCCTATGAGCTACGTTGCCGTTCGCGGAAAGGGCGACCCAAATACCGAAGGTGGCGAGTATCAAAACGCCCTGCCGCTGCTTTACGGCATCGCCTATACCGTCAAGATGTCGAAGAAAGGCTCAAGGAGTATCGAGGGCTATTTCGACTTTGTGGTACCGCCGCTCGAGGGTTTCTGGTGGCAAGACTCCCCGAGCGGCGACATCGATTATGTACGCAAGGACGATTTCAACTTTATCTCGTGCATTCGCCTGCCCGATTTCGTCACCCGAGATGACTTTGACTGGGCAGTCGCGGAAGCCACGACCAAAAAGAAACTGGACTTTTCTGCCGTCGAGCTGCTTAAAGTTGACGAGGGTCTCTGCGTTCAATGCATGCACACCGGGCCCTACGACAACGAACCGGCGACCGTAAACGCTATGAATGAATACACGACCGAGCAGGGCTATGTCCCCGACTTCTCAGACACCCGTTTCCATCACGAAATCTATCTCTCCGATCCACGCAAATGTGCACCGGAGAAACTTAAAACTGTGATTCGTCATCCTATCAAGCGCGCTGAATAGCGTGAAGCGTCATTTCACACGCTAGGTTTTAAGCCAGCCAACCAGCCGCCTCCTAGGCCGTCCGGTAATTATCTTGACGCGGCCCGTCGCATCTTATATCCCCTAGGGGAAATTGCGTCCCGTTCTGAAGCCTCAAACTGGGATGCAGTTTCCGCTAGGCGCCCCAAGAGGAAAGTGCATCCCGCTCCGCAGCGTCACGCTGGGACGTACCCTCCGCCCACAGCCTTCCCCGCCGGCGTTTCCCCAGATGAAACCTGCCAAAATAAACCTGTCCCTTTTTGGCAGGTTCTAGAGCCGGACGGTAAAGGTGATCTGGTTGCCGTGGCCGCAGACAGAAGCGCTCCCGCCATGGGCTTCGGCGATGGCACGCACCACGGATAGACCCACGCCCGAGCCGCCCGTCTTGGAGTTACGCGAGACATCTGCGCGGTAGAAGCGGTCGAACAGCCGGTCCAGGTCACCCTCGGGCAGCTCATCAACAGCATTCGATACGACAAGCTCGGCCGAGCCTTTGCCCGCACCGCGCGAAACGGCACGCAGGCTTAGCTCGATCACGCTGTCCTCGCTTGCGTAGCGTGTGGCGTTGTCCAGCAGCAGCTCAACCACCTGTGCCACCGCTGCAGCATCGGCATGGGCCCGCACGCCGCTCGCAATCGACGTCGACAGGCGCTTGCCGCGCGCAACCGCCACCGACTCAAACGGCGCCGCCGCCTTGTCCACCGCCTCCGAAAGATCGATCGATGTCATGGTAAAGCCCGCCGAGCCCTCGTCCATACGCGCCAGAAACACCAGACGCTCCGTCAGCGCCGTCAGCCGCGCGACCTGCTCGTGAATGCTCTGCGTCCACTCGCTCTCGCCGCTTTCAATCTCTTGTACCTCGTTCGCGGCATCAATCACAGCCAGCGGCGTCTTGATCTCATGGCTTGCATCGGTAATGAACCGCTTTTGCTTGCTGTAGCTCTCGACCATCGGTCGAATCACCGCGCCCGAGGCACCCGCCACAATTGCCAGCACCGCCAGCCAGCCAATGCAACTGATTGCCACGCTCGCGCTCAAAAACGAATGAAAGCTTGCAAGCTCGCGCGAGCAGTCCACGAACACATAGGTTGTCTCGTCGCCCTGAACCGTAACCGTATAGCGGTAGTTACCAGAAAAGCCCGAGGTCCAGCCCTTGGAATATAGTCCTGCAGCGATGCGGGCGGCACGCTTGGCACCCACCGCGGCAATGCGGGCCGTGTTGACATCAGTCACCTGCCCGCCGGCAATCGACACCGTAAAGTAGCGCGTGTCGAAGGGAGACTCCGCCGTCATGCCTTCGAAGTGCCTGATGCGAACGCCCGCCTGACTATCGCCGGCATCCTTGCCATTAGCGGGATCGTCTTTAGGCTCGTCCCCCCAATCGATACCGTCCTTGCCCGCCAGGATATAGTCCAGGCGAGCGTCGGCCATCTTGCAGACATGCGAATAATTGACGATGTTGATGCCGACGATGATGAGCGTGAGCACCACGGTCACGGCGCCCATGGCAACGAGGATAAATTTGCGACGCAGGCGGCAGCCCAATGCGTCAACAGAATTAGCCCGCCCCGTACTACTCGAGGCGGCGTGAAACCGCTCTGTCATCCGTTTGCACCACGCGCGTACGCTCACGCCTGCTCGCCTTCCTCGACAACCTCGAGCGAATAGCCCTGGTTGCGCGATGCACGAATGGCCACGTCGGCACCAAGTCCCGTCAGCTTTTTGCGCAGGTACGAGATATAGACCCACACCACGTTGGCGCCTTCGGGCGCGTCCTCACCCCAGACTTCGAGCATCAGACGCTCGGTGGGCATGCGCGTGCCGGCGTTGCGCATAAAGAGCTCCATAAGCTGAAACTCACGATTAGCCAAGTGCTCCTCGCCCAAAGGGCCAACGAGCGTGCACGATGCCGTGTCGAGGCGCACGTTGCCCACACTGAGCGTCGTGGCGTCAATTGCCGTCGCGGCACGTGTCATGGCACGAATACGCGCAAGCAATTCCTTGGCGGCAAACGGCTTGGTCAGGTAATCGTTGGCACCGGCATCCAGGCCCTCGACCTTATCGGACACCTCGCTTTTTGCCGTGAGCATGATGATGGGCAGTCGCTTACCGGCGGCGCGTGTGCGCTTGAGCACCTCGATGCCATCCATGCCGGGCATCATGATGTCCAGGATTGCGGCGTCATAGTCGTTGGCGAGCAGATATTCGAGCGCCGTCAGACCGTCGAGGGCAGTGTCGACCTCGTAGTCGCTATGTTGAAGAATCGCGGT
Source organism: uncultured Collinsella sp. (assembly GCA_902493835.1). Classification (GTDB taxonomy): domain Bacteria; phylum Actinomycetota; class Coriobacteriia; order Coriobacteriales; family Coriobacteriaceae; genus Collinsella. The sequence goes on from CABURG010000026.1 coordinate 14,215, forward strand.
AAGGGCGCGGGAGAGGCCGGGTTCGTCCTCGGCAAGCATCAGCTTCATGGTTGTTCCTTTGGCGCACGGCTCTACAGGTTTCGATACCGCCGATGATAGCGCACCGCCAGCCGTCTTAGCGCAGCCTTAGCTGCTCAACCTGCGCGTTTTCAAATACGCAGGATTTGGCTTAACCAAACTTAAGGCGCAGATGCCGAGCGCTTGGACGCATGCCGGTCGCGAAAAGACGGCGACTCGTTCTTTCACGGCGTCTTGGCTATGCAAAGTGCCCTGGCGTTACTCCTCGTACGCGCCCTCAAGCCGAAGCAGCCACTCCTTGCGGTCAAGGCCGCCGGCATATCCGTTAAGCGAGCCGTCGGCGGCAACCACGCGATGGCACGGCACGATAATCGAAATGGGATTCCGCGCGACCGCGGCCCCCACGGCACGGGGAGACACAACAGGCGCTTCATTTCCCGGCACACGATGTCGAGCCGCAACACGCTGGGCGATCTCGCCATACGTAGCGACCTCGCCACGCGGGATAGAGAGCAGCTCAAACCAAACCTCACGCTGAAATGCCGTGCCAATCATATGCAACGGCGGCGTAAACCGAGGCTCCTGCCCCGCAAAATAAGCATTCAACCAAGCCCAAGAACGCTCAAGTACCGACGAGGCAGCACCGTTTGCCGGATTCACCGAAGACATCCCGCCAGCACCAGAAAACGCATCGGAACCCTCGACATGCTCCGTATCTTCTTTGAGCAGCGTAGAGCCAAAATGCTCCTGCCCCTCAAACCAAAGCCCTGTCAAACCGCGGCCATCAGCGGCAAGCAAGATTTCGCCCAAAGGCGAAGCATACGTCGTCGTGACCACCAGCGGCTCCTTTCAAAACTCCGCAACATAATACCGCGAACTGTGCAGGCAACCCCCGCAGATACGTCCGGGCGGGCTCGCAATTACTTCAGCGAGGCTGTTTTTCCCAATCAAGCGAAGAAGACGCGGGGCTTCGACGCCGGGGCGGTACCCCCGCGAGCTGAGCTCTAATACTTTTCCCGAGAAGTGAACGAGTAAAAACGAAGCCCCAGAACATCCACACCTTTAGACCGCAAAACCGCAGGATTCGCACTGTAAAACCGCAGGAAATAGCAGTCAAAATATGCCAATGCTTCGGGGGTCCAAATAAGGTCGTTCACTTCTCGGGAAAGTATTAGACCCCGATTCGTACCAACCCCGCAGTCACCCCAGGCAGCAGGCGCGACAGCGCCGCGGCTGCCGTCACGGCCCCGCAGTCACCCCAGGCAGCAGGCGCAACGCGCCGCAGCTGCCGGCCGCGCCCCACAGTCCCCCAAGGCGGCAGGCGCGACAGCGCCGGGGCCGCCGCCGGGACCAGGGCCCGCAACGGCCACGTGCCCCCACATCAGCCCAGCGGCCTCAACCAACAACGGCCCCATCGCAGGCCGCTCGCAGCAGCGTCACCGCAGGCGCGGGCCGGGCTTAGCTTTCAGAACACTCCGCAGACCAGTGTGGCGCCTTGTCCGCGGCTCCGAAGGAGCAGGACAAG
>CABURG010000027.1 GCA_902493835.1 uncultured Collinsella sp.
GCGCCCGCTTGCTGGGGGAGCAAGCGGGCGCCTGTGAGCGAATATGTTTGCGGCGAAAGCCGCGATGAGCGGTGGGGTGGCGACTAGTTGGTCGTACCGGAATCGTCGCCCGTGCCCGAACCCGAGCCCGAACCCGAGCCCGAACCCGAGCCAGAAAGTGCGACCGTCAGCGTAATCGTGCTGTCGGTGGACTGCTTGCCAGTGGGGGAGACGCCCGTAACGGTGGCATCCTCGTTACCGCTTACGGGATTGCCGTTCTGGTCACAGAAGCCAATGTTATAGAAGCCGGCGTTGTTGAGCGCGGTAACAGCGGCGGAAATGCTCTTACCGTACAGGTTGCCCGGGACGGTGGCCTTGCCGGACTTCTTGGCAATGACGACGGTAATCGTGGCGCCGGGCTTCTGCTTGCCACTGGGGTTCCAGCTGATCACGGTGCCCTCGGTAACCGAGTCGTTCTCCTGGTAGCTAACGTCGACGCCAAAGCCTGCCATATCGAGGGCGTTGCGCGCCTGGGCCTCGGTCATGTCGGTCAGATCGGGGACGGACGTGGTATCCGGGCCGCTCGAGACCTTGTACGAGATGGTCGTGCCCTTCGCGACTTCCTTACCGGCTCCGGTGCCCTGCTCAAAGACCTGGCCCTCATCGGCCTCGTTGGCCTCCTCGGAGGCGTTGCCCTTCAGGCCAACGCTTGCCAGCGCGGCCTCGGCCTGGTCCTTGGTCAGGCCGACAAGCTGGGGAACCTCAACCTTCTCGGAGGGCTTGGGGCCCTTGGAGATTACCAGGTTCACCTTGGTGCCCTTGGCCTTCTTGGTGTTGCCGTTGGGCGTCTGCTCGGCGACCTTGCCCTCGTCGACATCGTCGTTGTAGCTTTGGTCGATGGTGCCGACCTCGAGGCCGGCTTCCTTGATCAGCTCGACGGCAGTCTGCTGGTCCTTGCCCAGTACATCGGGAACGGTGACCTGCTCGCCGCCAAAGAGTCCTGTGGCAAAGGCCACCACAATGCCGATGACGGCAACGGCTGCCACCACGGCGGCGATGATCTTGTTCTTGTTGGATTTGGGCTCTTCGATCTCGTAGGAGCCGGTGGAGCCCGAAACCGAGCTACGGGCGGTATTCTGGCCGCTCACGCCCGAGACGGGACGCACCATGGCGCGCGTCTGATCGGAAAGCTCGCGAGTCTTGGTGGCGCCCAGCTCACCGGGGGCACCGATGATGCGCGTGGGCTCCGAGATGTTGACGGCACGGCCCGACAGGTAGCTGTTGAGCACCTGACGAAGCTCGTCGGCGGTCTGGAAGCGGTTTGCCGGGTCCTTCTCCATGCACTTGAGGATGATGCGCTCAAGGTCGGCGTCGACACCGGAGTTGATCTGGCTCGGCGGAATAGGCAGCTCGTTGACCTGCTTGAGTGCGACCGAGATAGCGTCGTCACCGTCAAAGGGAATGCGGCCGGTGGCGCACTCATACATCACGACGCCCAGCGAGTAGATATCCGAGGTGGGGCCGAGGTCCTGACCACGGGTCTGCTCGGGGCTGACGTAGTGGGCAGTTCCCAGCACGTTGTTGTCTTGCGTGAGGTGGCTGTTCTTGGCGCGCGCGATGCCAAAGTCCATCACCTTGATGTTGCCGTCGGGCAGCACCATGATGTTCTGCGGCTTAATGTCGCGGTGGATGATCTCGTGCTTGTGGGCGACCGAAAGCGCAGAGCTGATCTGCGAGCCGATCTGGGCGACCTTCTTGGGGTCGAGGGCGCCGTGGCTCTTGATGCCGCTCTTAAGGTCGGTGCCGCGCAGGTACTCCATGACGATGTAATAGGTGTCGCCGTCCTTGCCCCAATCGTAGACGCCCACGATATAGGGGGAGGAGAGACCGGCTGCTGCCTGGGCCTCCTGCTTAAAGCGTGCGGCGAAGGTTGCGTCGCCAGCATACTGCGGCAGCATGATCTTGACGGCTACCGTGCGGTCGAGGACCTGGTCCTGTGCACGGTAGACGGTCGCCATGCCGCCTGTTCCCACCTTATCCTTGAGGAGGTATCTTCCCCCGAGGACCCTCTGTTCCATTCCTGCTCCTAACATAACTATTCGCTCAACGATGTGTGTAGTACCTACGATGTGGCCGCTGGGGCCGTGTGGCGCGTTGCCGCTAACTCTTCGGCCGCGGCGCGCCTCGGGTGTCCGATTCAATCATGGGCATCACGCTCCCTGTGCGGCAAGCGCCGCGGTCAGGACGATACCGGCGATCTTGGCGGCCTTGACGTCATGCTTGTCGAAATCCTCCAAGGCCACCGAGATGGCGACCGTGGGTGAATCGTAAGGTGCAAAGCCAACGAACATAGAGTTGACGTTGGTGCCGCCGGTCTCGGCCGAGCCGGTCTTGCCGGCGACCTTGACGCCGGGGATCTGGGCATCGGTGCCGGTGCCGGACTGGACGACGGCAAGCATGGCCTGCTTGACCTGGTCGGCCGTGGCGGAGCTGACGGCCTGCCCCAACGAGCGGGACTGCGTGGTCTTGACCACGGTTCCGTCCGGGGCAAGTACCTGGGCTACAAAGTACGGGTCCATGACCACGCCACTGTTGGCGATGGCGGCGGCAATCACGGCGTTTTGCATGACGGTGGTCTGCGGGCCGGGCGTGTGGTCCATGCCGACAGGCTGGCCGGCGCCGGCCCAGGCGGTCTCCCACTCGGTCATGAGCGACGGGTCGGCCATGATGGAGGCCGCGGAGGTCAGGTCCTGGCCGAGCTTTTGGCCGTAGCCAAAGGCGTTGGCAAACTGTACGAGCGTGTTTGCGCCAACTTCGTTTGCCACCTGGCCAAAGACGACGTTGGAGGACACGGCAAAGGCCTGCTGCAGGCTGATGGTGCCGTAGCTCTCGTTGGCATAGTTGGTGACCGGTGCGTTGCCGATGTCCATGGAGCCGGGCGCCTGGTAGGTGCTGGTAAGGCTGGCGGTACCGGTCTCGAGTGCCGCGGAAAGCGTAACGACCTTAAACGTTGAGCCCGGCGTGTACAGCGCGTCCATGGCGCGATTGTACATGGAGCCGTCCTCGCCGCCGCCCGTCTGCAGCAGGGCATCGATGTTGGTGTTGTCGTAGGTGGGCGAGCTGGCACATGCGAGCACCGCGCCGGTACGCGGGTCGATGACCACTACAGCGCCCTTAAAGCCCTTGAGCGCCTGCTCAGCAGCCGTCTGGATGCGCGAGTCGATGGTGAGCTTGGCGGTGTTGCCCGGCTGGGTCTGGCCCGCGAGCGACGCGATGGCATTGTTCCAGCTGGAGTAGTCCTTAGAACCGGTGAGCGTGTCGTTCATGACGCTCTCGATGGCGGTGGTGCCATACTGCTGGCTCACGTAGCCAACCACGTGCGCTGCCAGGTTACCGTTGGGGTAGGAGCGTACGTAGGTGCCGTCCTCCTGCTGCAGCGACTCGGCCAGCGTCACGCCGTCGGACGTGATGATGGAGCCGCGCTGGATGTACTTGGAGCGGGCGATGGTGTGGTTGTTGGTCGGCATGTCCTGATAGTCCTTGGCCTTGATGACCTGGACATAGGTGAGGTTGCCGATAAGGATGGCGAACAGCGCCGTAAAGGCGAGCACCGCGCGGGTTAGACGGTTGGCGAGCGCCACGCGGCCGAGCACACCGGATTCAGGCGTGTCGAGCAGGCGACGGCGCATGCGCGAGCCGACGGAATGGCTGCCGCTGCCGTAGGAAGACGAGGTGGCAAAGCGCGTGCCCGTTGGGGCGGCGGCAGATGCGACCTGATCATCGGTGATGGCGGCCATGGTGCCGGTGCCGGTAAGCTCGGCCTCGCGTCCGGTCGCCTCGTCACCGGCGCGCAGCAGGAGCGCGACGATGATAAAGCTCGCCAGCAGCGAGGAACCGCCCTGGCTCATAAAGGGCAGAGTGACGCCGGTCAGCGGGATCAGGCGGGTGACGCCGCCCACGATCAAAAAGGCCTGGAAGCTGATGGCTGCCGTAAGACCGGTGGCGCTAAAGGCGGCGAGGTCGGATTTAGCGCGGGCAGCTGTGGTGAGGCCACGCACGGCAAAGAGCATAAACAGGATGAGCACGGCGCCGCCGCCCAAAAGACCCATCTCCTCGCCGATGGCCGAGAAGATAAAGTCGGACTCGACGACAGGGATGTTGTTGGCCATGCCGTTGCCGATGCCAACACCGACCAGACCGCCATCGGCAAGCGAGAAGAGCGACTGGACGATCTGGTAGCCCTGGCCCTGGGCGTCCTTAAACGGATCGACCCAAACCTGGAAACGCACCTGAACGTGCGATAGGAACTTGTAGGCGCCCACGGCTCCGACAGCTAAGAGCGCAAGGCCGATGACGACATACGAAAAGCGCCCCGTGGCAACGTAGAGCATCAGCAAGAAGATGGTGTAGAACAGCACGGCCGAACCCAGGTCGCGTTCGAAGACGACGACGAGCAGGCACACACCCCACACGGCAAACAACGGCAGCAGCAGTCGCAGGCGAGGGATCTTAAAGCCCAAGATCTTGCGGTTGGAGATGGAGAGCAGCTCGCGGTTCTCGGCCAGGTACCCGGCCAGGAACAGCACGATAAAGACCTTGGCGAACTCGCCGGGCTGGATGGTAAAGCCCGCGATGCGAATCCACAGCTTGGAACCCGAGATCGTGGTGCCGATAAAGATAGGCAGCATCAGCAGAATGATGCCGATGATGCCAAAGGTGTACTTGTAGCGCATGACCACGTCGAGGTTCTTAACCAACGCGAGCGTCCCCACCATCAGGGCCACCGAGACAAACAGGATGATGAGCTGTGAGATGGCGAGAGCGGGGGCGAGACGCGTCACGAACGTGATGCCGATGCCCGAAAGTATAAATACGATGGGCAGGATGGCGGGGTCGGCACCGGGCGCCAAGATGCGCACGGCAATGTGGGCCGCGGCAAAGGCGGCAAAGAGGCCGATCGGTACGGCGAGCGTCTCAAAGGAGATGGCAGCGCCCGCGGTGAGGACGTACATCGCATACAGCAGGATGACGGGGAACGCCGAGGCGATGAGCAAGAGCAGCTCGGTGTTGCGGCGACTCATAAGCGGCACTCCCTTTCTAATTCTTATCGGAGGCTTCGGCCTCGGCGGACTGTTCGGCGGTTTTCTCGGAATCTGATTCGGAGGTCGATCCCTGATTGGTGTTGTCGCGAATCGTTTGCGCGTCGATCACCTGGCGGGTCTGCTCCTCGTCGATCTGGTGACGGTACTTGGATATCGTGTCCTGCGCATCGTCGATACGTGTTTGCGGAATGCCCGCCTTGAGGCGGTTTTGCGTGTCTTCGGGCAGGTCGGACAGCTTGATGCTGGTTTCGCTTTCGAGCCAGTGGAGCTTGAGTCCGAGTGGCTTGCCGGGCAGGCCGCGCCAGACGGCGACATTGCCCTGGTAGGTACCCAGGTAGTACGAGCCGGTGACACCCGTGTAGGCCCAGATGCCAGCTGCCAGCACAAAGACGAGGGCCAGGATGACGGCGATAGTAACGTTGCGGCGACGCACGCGTTGCGCCTCGCGCATAACGCCATCGTCAACCAGGTCAACGACTACTACGGTCACGTTGTCGTGGCCGCCGGCGGCAAGCGCCGCGTCCACTAGGTTGTCGACGCAGATTTGCGCGGTTGAGGACTGCGTGGCGATGTTCTCGATATCGCTATCGGGAATCATGCTCGAAAGGCCGTCAGAGCACAGGATCAGGCGGTCGCCTTCCTCGATATGCAGAGTGAAGTGGTCGGCATACATGGCGGGGTCCGAGCCCAGCGCACGGGTGATGACCGAACGGTTGGGGTGGACGCGAGCCTCGTCTGCCGTGATCTCGCCGGCGTCCACGAGCTCCTCCACGTAGGAGTGGTCGCGGGTCACGCGGATGAGCGTGCCCTCGTGGAGCAGGTAGGCGCGAGAGTCACCCACGTGGGCGATGGCGAGCGTGTCGTTTTCGATATAGGCGCAAGTGGCTGTGCAGCCCATGCCGGGCTTGCCCAGGCCGTTCAAGGCGGCCTCGATTACGGCGGCGTTGGCTGCCTCGACGGCTGCGGCCAGGCGTGCTGCGTCGGCGGACTGTGGGGCCGTCTTGGCTATAGTCTCGACAGCGATAGAAGAGGCTACCTCGCCGGCGGCGTGACCACCCATGCCGTCGCATACGCAAAAGAGCGGCGACTGCACCAGGTAGGAATCCTCATTGTGCGGGCGCACGCAGCCAACGTCGGAGCGGGCGCCCCACATGAGTTGCGTGGTGGTACCGGCATCATAGGTCGAGTCGGTCTCGATGCGCTCCTCGGTCAGGGGCTCAAAGCTCATGGTCGAGCCGGGGTCTTTGAGCTTGGCCTCAACGGCAGCAACGTCGATCTCGGCGGTGTCACCGGGAGAGACGGTGTCGGTCTCGGCGTTTGATTCGGAATCGCCGGTGTCCGGGGAGTCGGGCTCCTCGGAAACGCGGGCGGTCGACTCGTCGTCTTGCGGGCTGACGTCTATAGGCTCGGGCGCCGGCGTAGACGCGGGCGCAACCTCGGATGCCGGGGCTATGGGAAACGCCGGCGCGGCGGGCTCGGGTGCCGCAAACACCGCAGCGCTCTCGTTGATTGCCGCGGCGACGGGCTCTGCAAAGTGAGCCGGCGCCGGGGTTGCTTCGGGCGCTGTGGGCTGTTCCGCAGCATGTGCGCCGATGGGCGCCGCTACGGCATCCGCTTCGTCCTCGTTATCGGCGAGATCCGAAATATCATGCGTTACATGCGAAAGAGGCAGGGAGAACACGGTGTCCTCGGGCTCCACGGGTGTGGAGTCAGCCGGAGCGGCGTGGGCCGGTGCAGCTGCGGCGGCAGCCGGTGCCTCGGTCATGGTTGCGGACTTGTTCTCCTCGTCGATCATCGACGGTTCACCTTCATGACCACGTCGCCAATCTGGACTTCGTCGCCCTCACGCAGCGTTGCGGGCTCCACGAGCTGGCGGCCGTTGACGAGCGTGCCGTTAAGCGAGTTGAGGTCCTCGATGATGAGCGCCGGGCCCTGCAGCGAAAAGCGCGCATGCGAGGCCGAGACAAACGGCTCGTTGATGCAGATGTCCGAAGACGGCGAGCGGCCGACGATGACGGGGCCGAGCATGTCTACGTGGATGCCGCGGATGCCGCGCGGACCCTTGTCCACATCAATCGTCCAGATAGCCGAGTCGCGGCGCTGCCCGCGCACAAGTCCCACGCCGGTCTTCATGACGGCGAACAGGAAGATATAGAGCAGGGCGACCAGGACGATGCGACCTGCAAAAAGGACGATATCGATGTTCATAAGCGACTATCCCCTAAATTCAAAGGTACTCAGGCCAAACGTCAGTAGATCGCCGTTGCGCAGCGGACAGCGCGTAATGCGGCGGTTGTTGACGAGCGTGCCGTTGGTGGAATTGAGGTCCTCGATCGACCAATCCGAGCCCGTAAAGGTGAGCTGGGCGTGGCGGCGCGACACGTTGGGGTCGCGCAGGGCAATGTCGGAAACTGAGCGCTCGCGACCGATGGTCACCTGTGCGGAGGTGATGCTATGGCTCTCGCCGCTCACGACGTCGACGAGCTGGGCGAGCGGGCGCTGCGGGGCGCGAGTGCTCGCCATGTTGGAGGCGATGCCGGCTGCGGCGCCTAGGCCCACGGCGGCACCGGTCGCGGCGGCTCCGCCCATGCCGGCAAGCGCGTCGCGCGAGACGGTCTGCGGCACCGGGATGGGTGCGGCGGGGTCGGGGACGCTAGGCGCGAAGGGGTCTGCCACGGCAAGCGGGTCGGGAGCGGCGGCGCGAGGCGTCGGCTGCTGCTGGGGCATGGCGGCGGGGCGCTGTTGCTGCGGGGCAGCAAACTGCTGCTGGCCGGCGCGCGGGGCGCTGGCGGCACGGCTTGCCGCGGAGTTGTTCTGGCCCAGGCCGTTTTGATAGGCACGCTCTTCTTCGTACAGGCGGCCGAGCGTGGGGGCATCGACGTTCTCGGCAAAGACCGAGAACTTGCCGGCGCGCAGCTGCGGATCGATCATAAAGCGCACGAGGGGCTCGCCGACAAAGACATAGCGGCGCTTTTCGGCCTGCGCCTTCACAAACTCGCGGACTTCGCGCGAAAGCTCGGGGTAGAACGGGGCGAGCATGGGATCGTCGTCGGCGGCGATAAGGATGGTATAGAGTGCCGGCGCCGTGTTGACGCCGTTGATCACCAGAGTCTGATCCTCCATGTCGCGAGCGGCCTGCTTGGCAAGCTTCTTAAAGGAGAACGGGGCACGGGTGGCACCGAAGATGCCGGCCACGTGGTCCTCGAAGATGTTCAGGAAGTTCACGAAAGATCACTCTCCGTATAGGTTCTTTGGTATCCGAGCAAATATAGGCATATCCCAACGATTATAGAGGATAGGATTCCCGCAACCGCCGCCTTGGCGATGACCGCGGCTGCAAGGCTGGCAATTTCCATATGGTGTGCAAGACAGGACGCCGCTGCGCAGCCGATGCCGGTGACAGCGATGGCGGCGATTGCGGCAAGGTTTGAGCCCTGATTGGCACGTTTGGCATGGGCATTGAGCAGCGCGGATGACGCTGCGGCAGTTGCCGCGGCCAGCCCAAAGGCAGCCCAAAGGAGCGGGTCTCCCAGCGCTGCGGCAACGTTACCGAGCCCCAGCACGCCTCCGGCTGAAAGCGCGACCGTGGCCAGACGGGCAAAAAGCGCGCCCATGCCCGTTGCCGCGGCGGCGCTTGCCGGGCCGAGCCAAAATGACGCGACGCCGGCGGCGACCCCAGCTGCCAGGAAGGTATTGCCGGTCAGACAGCCAAGCGCGAGTACACAGGTGAGTGCGGCGCTCGCGGCAGCCTCGGTGCGACCCCAGGCGATCCACCAACCGGACATGGCGGCGGCAAAGATCACCGCGACGGGCAACATCGACAGGATGCCCTGTGCCTGCATGGTGGCGTTGGCCATGAGCACCAAAAAGCCCACAGCCGAGATGGCCGAGCCAATCTGGGGGGCCAGGCCAGCCGCCGCGCCGATCGCGATGGCCGCAATGACCAGGCCGGGAAGCGCCGCGACCCCGGCCGTTTGCATCAGCAAAAAGCTAAAGGTGCCGCACGTTAGCGCCGAGATAATGCGCATGGTGTAGTCGCGCGCATGGCTCCAGCGCGTGCCCGCCCAGCCGAGTGCGGGGTCGACCTCGATGGCGTCGTCCTCGTAGTGCGACGGCTCGATACCGTCGAGCTCCTGCTCGTCATCCGAAAGCTCGCCAACCATTTGCTCCAGGCTGCGACGGCCCTCGCGCACGCTGCCCAGACCGGCAAGGAGCTGGTCGCAAAATGCCTCGATGCTGTTGGGGCGGTCCTGCGGCATGGGGGAGAGCGCGCTCATGAGCGCGGCCTCGGCTCCCGGGGGAAAGTGTGGTATCAGCTCGCTGGGATAAGTGGCGCCGCCGATGATGCGGTCGAGCGAGTCGGCGGGCGTGGCCGCCATAAAGGGAGCGCTGCCGCACAAGCCCTCGTAGATCACACAGGCGAGGGCAAAGACATCGGCGCGCTCATTGACCGTGCCGGTCTCGATATCGAGCTGCTCGGGCGGCATGTAGCCGATGGTGCCGCCGCGCGAGCCGCCAAAGCCACCGGCGGACGACAGTCGCGCCATGCCAAAGTCGGTGAGCTTTACATTGCCCGAGTGGTCGATGAGCACGTTGGCGGGCTTAATGTCCAGGTGGAGTACGCCATTACTATGGGCGAAGGTGAGCGCCTGGCCCAGGGCATCGGCAATGGCTGCGGCCTCGTCAAAGGTAAGTGAGTGGCCGTCCACGCGGTGCAAAAACTCGGCCAGCGACATGCCATCGACATATTCCATAACCAGGTAGGCATAGGCTGTGTCGTGCGTAAAGTCGATGACCTGCACGATATTGGGATGTTGAAGCATGGCGGCAGTGTGCGCCTCGCGCAGGACATCCATGATGTCGCTGGCGGGCATGCCGGCACCGTTGATAAGGGGGATGCGCTTAATGGCGACGCGGCGGCGCAGGTGCGTGTCGCGGCAGATCTCGATGGAGCCAAAACCGCCGGTCGCAAGTGTCTCGAGCGGCTGGTACCGCTTGAGCAGCTCGCGAGAGCTGGTGCCCTCCAAAGGAACGTCCGGCGAGAACCGGGCGGTATGTTGCGAGAAAAGCGGCATGGCCAACCCTCGTGCGTTTAAAGTTCGTTTGCGAGCGGCGGGCGCGGAGCCGAGCCGTTCGCGGTGGCATAGATGCTGCTAGTGTAGCACGCTCGGGTGCATGGGGAGGATAGCGGGATGCGAGGCTGCCTGTCTGGCTTGGCCTTAGCGCTTCTTCTTGTTCTTCTTCTGCTTGCGCTTGGTCTCCTGGGGCTTGTCGCCCTGCTTGGCCTCGGCGGCGGCCTTCTCGGCCTTCATTTTCTTCTTCTTGGTCTCGATGCGGAGTTTTTTGTTGATGCGGGCCTTGAGGAAGGGGCCGAACTGCTCGGCATCGCCACGGACGAAGGTGTCCTTAGGGATCGTCACGCCCTGGTCGGCGAACATGGCCACAAAGATGCGCTCGCCGTCGAGTACGTGGTCGAGCTTGTCAAACGGGAAGAACTGTGACTTACCGCTCTTGCCCCAAACCATCAGGCCGTCCTCGTTGGCGGCGACGCGGCGATAGCGGCCACCCATTGACTCGTCGGCCTCAACGGCGTCGATAAAGTCGCGGGCGAGGGTGTGGTGCAGGTTTTTGCTCCACCAGGCCAAAAAAGCGCCGAATACGATCAGCACGACGCCAAACTTGATCCAGTTGCCGCCGGCCACCAACATGCCGATGCCGATGAGCGCGGCAATTGCCGCGGCGACATACAGCGAGCCGCGACGCCTGGGCGAGGCGACCAGGCGGGCGAAGTCGGTGACCAGGTCGTTTTCGTACTGGTACTCGTTGAGGTACAGGATACCGTCGTCGGCTGCGGCCTGCTTCTCGAGCGCGACCCCGACCTGGTCGGCTGCTTCGGAGGGAACGAGGTTGCTCTCTGCGTCTGCCATGCTCTTTGGACTCCTATCGCGGCGGGCTCGCCGTACGGGTATTATGGAATGCAGTATGCCGTGCGACCGCATGGCCGCCGCGGCAACAAGACTCAGTATACCCGGGGGAGCACCCATGGAATCGTTGTACCGAAAGTATCGCCCGCTCACCTTCGACTCCGTGGTGGGCCAGCAGCATATCGTCTCGACGCTCGAGCACGCCATCACCGAGGGGCGCCTGTCCCACGCCTACCTGTTCTGCGGACCGCGCGGCACGGGCAAGACCACCATGGCGCGCATTCTGGCCAAGGCACTGCTGTGCCGTAATGCTGAGGCAGCGCGCGCCGAGGGTGCAAGCGGCTGCATGCCCGACGGTACTTGCGAGGAGTGCGAGCTCATTGCCGAGGGCAACCACCCGGATGTCTACGAGCTCGATGCCGCAAGCCGCACGGGCGTGGACAATGTGCGCGAGGAGATCATCAACTCCGTCAACTTTGCCCCGGTGCGCGGCAAGTACAAGATCTATATCATCGACGAGGTCCACATGCTCACGACGGCGGCGTTCAACGCGCTGCTCAAGACGCTTGAAGAGCCGCCGGCACACGTGATCTTTGTGCTGTGCACCACCGACCCGCAAAAGATTCTGGAGACCATCCTCTCACGCTGCCAGCGTTTCGATTTCCATCGCATCGGCAACGAGGATATCGAGCATCGCTTGGCATACGTGTGCGAGCAGGAGGGCTTCGATTACGACGACGAGGCGCTGACTATCGTGGCGCGCCATGCAAAGGGCGGCATGCGCGACGCGTTGTCCACGCTGGAGCAGCTGAGCGTCTTTGGCAACGGTTCTGTGCATGCGGACGACGCCCGCTCGCTTTTAGGCGAGGTTTCGGACCAGATCCTGGGCGAGTTTGCCCGCGCCATTGCCGATCGCGATGTTGCCGAGCTGTATGGGCTTATTCGCGCGCAGGTCGAGGAAGGTAACGATCTGCTGGAACTGACGCGCGACCTGGTGGCGCACGTGCGCGACGTGTATGTTGCCTGCGTTGCCGGTGCCCGTGCCGAGCTGTTTGAGGGCGGCTCCGAGCAGGCCGAGGCGCTTGCTGCCGAGGCCGCTGCCTTTGGCGAGCATCCTGCCGACCGCCTGGCTCGTGTGCTGACAGTGCTCGACGATGCCGCACTGGAGATGAGGGGCGCGAGCGACGTGCGCCTGGTGCTCGAGATTGCCTGCACGCGTCTGGCGCGTCCCGAGGCTGATTTAACGATTGAGGCATTGGCCGAGCGCGTGGCACGCCTGGAGGCCATGGTTGCCAACGGCGCCGTGCCGGCGAGCGTGGCTGCCGCTCAAGCGAGTGCGCCTGCTGCATCCGCACCCGCTGTCCAGCAGCCGACGCTGATCTCGGGTGCCCGAGCCGCTACTCCTGCGGCGACCGCTGCCCCCGCTGTTACGTCCGCGCGCCAGGGCGGTATGCCTTGGGACCGTGGTGCTGCCGCTCCGACGCCTCAGCCCGTTGCGGCCCCCGCGCCTGCCACCGCTCCGGCACCTAAGCCCCAGTCCAACAACGCCGCCCAGGTTGCCGCCGCCGAGACGCCCGCGGTCGAGGATGCCGGAGAGCTGCAGCGCAAATGGGCCGAGGTTGTCGAGCGTGTCAAGGCACGTCAGGCTTCCTACGCAGGGCTTTTGCTCAACGCCCGTGCCACGGCCGACGACGGCTCCAAGCTCACGGTCTCGTTCCCCGCGGGTTCGACTTTTGCCATTAAGATGCTCGGTCGCGCCGATACGCAGTCGGTGGTCCTGCCGACGGTCTGCGCGGTCTTCGGTCGTCGTACCGTCGACTATATCCTGGATGGGGGTGGCACGCCGGCTCCTCAACATGAGGAGCATTCTCCATCTGCACGGGCTGCGGCATCTGCGGACCCGCAACCCGTGTCCTCGGCGGCCCCTGTATCCTCGAGCGCCAGCGCGCCGCAGCAGCAAGCGGCGCCGGTAGCGGCATCGACCCCGTCGGCGCCTAAGCCCGCGGCGCCCAAACCGGCTGCTCCGACACCCGCGCCCAAGTCGTCTGACCTGGGCAAAGCCCCCTGGCTACGCTCCGACAACCCCGCCGGCGCTCCTGCCACGGGTAAGCTCCCGACCGAGCCCGCGCCCCGAGCGCCCGAGCGCGCGTCCGCTCCCAAGGCTCAGCCTGTCGCGCCGTGGGAATCCGAGCAGGTGCCCTACGACGACGCTATGGTCGGCGGCTTCGCCGGCGATGCGAGCGGGGACGATCTGTCTCCGTTCGACGTGCCGGGTGCGACGCCCGCGCCCAAGTCCGCTGCAGCTGCCCCCAAAGAGGAGGACGCTCCTGCAGCTCCCTGGGAGTCCAACCCCGGTGCGGGCAGCCCCTTCGGCCATCAGGGTGCAGCCCCGAGCATCCCGCAGACCGAGGACGAGGCCAAAGCCCTCATCCGCAGCGTCTTCGGTCAGTCCACCATCTTCAAGCCGGTGGAGTAGCTGTACGGGCGGGTATACTGCTCAAGAAGAGAACCCCTTGCCCGGGCGCATTTGTATTTCGGACATGTGTAGTGTGGTGCCGCGTATATCGCATTCGAGCAGACAGGTGCGTGACGGTCGGCCTAGGATGCTGAGGTCGATACGATACGTCGCATGGCTGTCCGTGTACTCGACTTGCTCGGCGTTGACGGTTGCTCCGATTGTCAATAAAGAGCCTAGTTCGGCATCGACAATCTTGGAGTCCTTTATCTTGACCTTGAACTCTTGGTAGAGGGACGGGCTGTTGTAGTAAACGGTTCGGGTTCCGTCGGTGCACTCATCGGTCGCTTCCCATTTGACGGTGGGCTGGTCCGAGTTGGCTATCAGCAGTTCTGCTCCAAAGGCTATAGCATGGGTGATGATAACCAGCAATGCCCAGCCGACAAAGAGATAGAGAACCACATATGCGACGGGGTGTTTTGAGCGGATATTTTGGAGCGCGTCGGGGGCATTCATGGGGGCACCTCCAAATTGCTGTCTGTGACAATCAAATTATACCCTGCCATCATGAGCGCCGCCTCGAGCAGCGGTTCGGCATTTTGTTATCTAGCTGGATGCAGAAAATGCCGGATTCCGGCTCTACAAGATTTAGCTTTCAATATTATGCAGATGCGAATTATTCAACTTTGCATAATCTTTGGGTGCGGCTTGCACTCCAGGACATGTATATCGACTGAGGTAACACGTCCGCCCCGCTCTCTCGCCGCGCGCCGTGGTACGATTTTTGAGTTTGAAAGTCCCGCCGTGCTCCGGCTGCCCTTGCAGCTCGGCGTGCGGCCACACGTAAAGGAGCCATCATGGCCGGTATGAACATGCAGCAGATGATGAAGCAGGCTCGCAAGATGCAGGAGCAGCTTGCCGCCGCGCAGGAGAACCTCAAGTCCCAGACCGTCGACGCCTCTGCCGGCGGCGGCATGGTCAAGGTGACCGTTAACGGCGAGATGGAGCTCGTCAACCTCGCTATTGACCCCGATGCCCTCGATCCCGAGGACGTCGATATGCTGCAGGACATGATCATGGCTGCCGTCAACGAGGCCGTCCGCGGCGTCAACGAGCTTGCTAACAAGCAGATGGGCGCCATCACCGGCGGCCTCAACATCCCGGGCATGCCGTTCTAAGACACGCATATATATGAGTGCGAATCACAGTCTGCAAAAACTGCTCGATGAGCTGGGCCGTCTGCCGGGCATTGGTCCCAAGTCGGCCCAGCGCATCGCCTATTACCTGCTCGAGGCCGATGCCGAGGAGGCCCGCCGCCTGGCCGAGGCCATCCTGGAGGTCAAGCAGGAGGTCCACTTTTGCAGCCGTTGCTTTAACTACGCCACGGCCGACGAGTGCTCCATCTGCCAGGACCCGATGCGCGATACCACTCGCATTTGCGTTGTGGGCGAGCCGCGCGACGTCCAGGCGATCGAGCGCACGGGCAGCTACCATGGTCTGTACCATGTGCTGGGCGGCGTGATCAGCCCCATGGACAAGATTGGTCCCGAGCAGTTGCACATCCGTGAGCTGCTGGCGCGTCTGGGTCACGAGGATATCCATGAGGTCATCATCGCCACCAACCCCAACATCGAGGGCGAGACCACGGCGAGCTACCTGGCCCGTACCATCAAGCCGTTGGGCGTCGAGGTGTCGCGTCTGGCAAGCGGCCTTCCCGTGGGCGGCGACTTGGAGTATGCCGACGAGCTTACGCTTGGCCGCGCCATCGAGGCCCGTCGCGCGATTTAGGTGGCGAGCCTGCTCCTGCCGTATGTTTTCCTCGCGACGCACGGGGTAGTCATAATTTCCCCGTGCGACTGTGAGTTTGTTGTGCAATAAAGATGCTTCGTATCCGCTTATCGCATGGATGCTTCCGCTCGCATCCTTAATTTGCCCATTCGTTGCGCAACCTTTTGGGTTCGCTGATACACTCAAATATGGATTTGAATGAATGCGCCGCTTCTGAGCGGCGTATTTTTCTTTCAAGACTTTAGTCTGCTGGCCGCGCAGCGGCCAGCTTTAAACCACCCGCTACGCGGGTGGAGACAAACGGCTTTACAAAGCCACCCCTCCGACCGATATTGACGATTGTTCAGGCC
>CABURG010000028.1 GCA_902493835.1 uncultured Collinsella sp.
AGGCGTACACAAAGCCATTACTGCAGGTAACCGAGGCACCGATAGCGTTCATCAAGTGCAGATCATAGCGCGGGCTGGAGTTGGCAACCATCGTGACAGCACAACGCCGACGAGCCGTACGGTCAAGCTTGGCAAGCGCACCTTTTAGATTGGTCGTCGTAACCGACCGACTGGCAAAGGCAACATCCACCGCTTTCGCGACCGGTCCAACCAAATCCCAATCATCATCCCAAGCGAGCTCAAGCGGCGTAATGCGATCCTCGAGCCCATAGTACTCAATGCCGGCATCAAGCGTGCCCAGCATGGCAGGGGAAAAATCAGCGGCAATCACGGGATGCCCGTCTTGCGCAAGCGGAATAGCAATCGACCCAGCTCCACATCCCATATCCAGCACCGACTCGCCGGGCTCAAGCGTCAACAGCTTTATAAAATCCCGGGCATACGGAGCAGTCTCAAGCGGCCGAAAATGCCGGGCCCGCTTATCCCATTCAAAAGAATCATCAGCTCGCCGCCGAGCAGCCTGCATCTGCATCCACTCCTGGTTCCAATCTGTGGAAAGCAGCTCAGAACGATTCTCCCCATCAACCACGGGCCAACCTCCTAGCAACAAAAAAGCGACTCCTCCCAAAAGAAGAGCCGCAACCAGCATATATCAGAAAGAGCCGTTCCAACGCCAAACCGCCCTCACAACCAAGGCGGGCAGGAGCGAAGCGACTGCCATACGGGATAGAACCCAACTGAGGTCCCGTTGTGCGGGAGCCCCGGGGAGGGCAAATATATAAGGTCGATCGCGAGTTCCGCACGAGCCGGAGAGCACTTAATGTGCTCTCCGTGCGAGTCAGGACTGTCCGAGCAGGCGACCTTATATATTTGCCCTCCCCGGGGCTCCTCGCCCGAACCCCTCAGCTAGTTCTTGAGCGAGTTCAGCGGTGCCGGGAATCGACCACCACGGTGGGCAAGCACGGTGCCGGCGTTGGGGTTCACCGGCATGATGGGCGCACGGCCGAACAGGCCGCCGTACTCGACGCAGTCGCCCACGCCCTTGCCAATGGCGGGAATCACGCGCACGGCCGTGGTCTTGTTGTTGATGACGCCGATAGCCATCTCGTCGGCGATGATGCCGGCGATGGTCTCGACCGGGGTGTCGCCGGGGATGGCGATCATGTCCAGGCCAACGGAGCACACGCAGGTCATAGCCTCGAGCTTCTCGAGCGAAAGCGCGCCGGCCTCGACGGCGGCGATCATGCCGGCGTCCTCGGACACGGGGATAAAGGCGCCCGAGAGACCGCCCACGCTGGAGCTGGCCATGACGCCGCCCTTCTTGACGGCATCGTTGAGCATGGCGAGCGCGCAGGTCGTGCCGGGGCCACCGCAGGTGCCCACGCCGATGATCTCGAGGATGCGCGCGACGGAGTCGCCGATGGCAGGCGTGGGAGCCAGCGACAGGTCGACAATGCCCTTCTCGACACCCAGGCGATGGGCGGCCTCGCGGCTCATGAGCTCGCCGGCGCGGGTGATCTTAAAGGCGGTCTGCTTAATCTTTTCGGCGACTTCCATCATCGATGCGGAATCGGGCAGCGTCTCCAGGGCAGCGGCCATAACGCCGGGGCCCGAGACGCCTACGTTGATGACGGCGTCGGCCTCGCCACCGCCGTGGACGGCGCCCGCCATAAACGGGGAGTCTTCGACCATGTTGGCAAAGCAGACAAACTTGGAGGCGCCGACGGAGTCCTGGTCGGCCGTGAGCTTGGCGGCGTCGATGATAGTCTGGGCGGCCATAAGCACGGCGTCCATGTTGATGCCGGCGCGCAGGCTGGCGACGTTAACGCTGGAGCAGACGCGGCTGGTGGTGGCGAGCGCCTGGGGGATGGACTGGATGACGCGGCGGTCGGCGTCGCCGATGCCCTTCTGGACGAGTGCGGAGAAGCCGCCCAGGTAATCGATGCCGAGCGTTTCGGCCGCGCGGTCGAGGGCATGCGCGATGGGGGTGAGGTCCTCATCCTTGCAGCACGCGGCGATTTGCGCCACCGGGGTGACGGAAACGCGCTTGTTGACGATGGGGATACCGTACTCGCGCTCGAGGTTCTCGGCGGTCTCGACCAGGTGCTCAGCCGTGTGCGTCACGTGGTCGTAGATCTTCGTGCACATGCGGTCGAGGTTCTCGTCACCGCAACCCATGAGCGAAACACCCATGGTGATGGTCCTAATGTCGAGGTTCTGCTCCTCAACCATGCCGCGGGTTTCCGCGATTTCTGCGGGCGTGATCGCCATCCTTGCGCTCCTATCTACCAAAACGAGCATAGTCTTATCTATTCTAACGTGCCGCACGTGCCAAGTGGCGCGTGCGGCACGTTTTGGTGCTCGGTTGTTTCCGTTGTGTTACTGCCCGAAGACCTCTTCGGCGATACGAGCGCTTTCGGCGGCGTCCTTGGCGTAGTAGTCCGCGCCGATCTGCTTGGCATATTCGGGGGTGAGTACGGCGCCGCCTACGATGATCTTGACGCCCGGCACCTCGGCATGAAGCAGCTTGATGGTCTCTTCCATGGCCACGACGGTTGTGGTCATAAGCGCCGAGAGGCCGACGAGCTTGATGTCGCGCTCCTGTACGGTCTTGAGCACCTCTTGCGGGTCGACGTCGCGGCCTAGGTCAAAGACGGTATAGCCGTAGTTATCGAGCAGCATCTTGACGATGTTCTTACCGATGTCGTGGATGTCGCCTTTAACGGTGGCCACGCAGATTTTGCCCTTGTCGGCAATCTCGCCGGCGGGCATCAGCCGCTTGATGGTGTCAAAGCCCACGCGCGCGGCCTCGGCCGAGGCCATAAGCTGCGGCAAGAAGAACTTTCCCTGGTCAAAGAGGACGCCAACCTCGTCGAGGGCGGGGATAAAGTGATTGTTGATGAGGTCCATGGCGTCATGGTCTGCCAGCAGACGCTCGGTCTCGGCAGCGATTTCGCCTTTGCGGCCCGAGACGACCATGCGACGGATCGGGTCGTCGTTGCCGTCGGTGCCGGCGGTGCCAGCAGCGGGCACGGTGTCGGTCGATGCGGCCTGAGCTGCTGCCGGGTTTGCGGCGATCTTATACGGATCGGTCCAGCCGGCGTAGCGCTCGATGTATCCGGTCGAGCCCTCATCCTCAACGCTTAGCACGCGATAGCTGTAGACGGTATCCATAAAGCGCTTGGAGCCCGGGTTCATGATGGGGGCGTCCAGACCCGCGCCAAAAGCGGCGGCCAAAAAGACCGAGCCCAGCAGCGGGCGAGCGGGCAGGCCAAAGCTGATGTTCGACACGCCGAGCGCGCACTTGACGCCCAGGCGCTCCTTGCACAGGGACATGGCGCGCAGGATCTGTTCGGCCTGGCGTTGATTGGTCGAGGCGGTCATGACCAGGCAGTCGATGAGGATGCGGTCCGGGCCGATGCCGTAGCGGGCGGCCTCGGCCACGATATGCTCGGCGATGGCGAAGCGGGCCTCGGCGGTATCGGGGATGCCGCCTTCATCGAGCGTGAGGCCGACGACGTTGGTGCCGTAGTGGGCGACCAGCGGAAAGATCTCATCCATGATCTGCTGCTTGCCATTGACCGAGTTGATGATGGGCTTGCCGGCGTAGCGGCGTACGGCGGCCTCGACGGCTGCGGGGTCGGTGGAGTCGATCTGCAGCGGCAGGAGCGTGGAACCCTGGAGCTGCTCGGTGGCCTGCTGGATGATCTTGACCTCGTCGATCTCGGGCAGGCCCACGTTGACGTCCAGGATATCGGCACCTTGCTCTTGCTGGCTGATGCCCTGGCTTACGACGTAGTCCAGGTCGCCGTCGCGCAGGGCCTGCTGCAGGCGCTTTTTGCCGGTGGGATTGATGCGCTCGCCGATGACGGCGATCTTGTGGCCGTCACAGGGAAGGTCTACGACCGTCTGGGCGCTCGTGACCGACATGCTGGGCTTGCGGTGGCGCGGGCTGGGCGTGTGGTTGTCGATAAGCGTGCGCAAGGCCGCCATGTGCGCCGGCGTGGTGCCGCAGCAGCCGCCCACAACGCTTACGCCGTCCTCGATCATGCCGGCGACGGCCTCGGCGTACTCGGGTACCTGGATATCAAAGACGGTATTGCCGTCATCGTCCACGCGGGGTAGTCCCGCATTGGCCTGCACCATAACGGGCTTGTCGGTAACGGTGAGCATGCGTGCAGCGAGCCCTCGGAGCTCGGCCGGTCCCTGGCTGCAGTTGATACCCAGGACGTCGGCGCCGATGGCGTCGAGCGTGATGGCGGCCACCTCGGGACTCGTACCCAGGAATGTGCGGCCGTCTTCCTCAAAGGTCATGGTGGCAAAGACGGGCAGGTCGGAGTTCTCGCGGCAGGCAAGGACCGCCGCCTTGATTTCGGCCAGGTCGGTCATGGTTTCGATGATAAAGAGGTCTACGCCCGCGGCGACGCCAGCGCGCACCTCCTCGGCAAAGAGGTCGTAGGCTTCGTCGAAGCTGAGGGTACCCAGGGGGCGAAGCAGCGCACCGATGGGGCCGATGTCGCCAGCGACGTAATGGGCACCGGCCGCGCGAGCGCAAGAGGCCGCGGCGGCAAAGACATCTGCCACGGTGGCGGCGCCATCGAGCTTGTGCGCGTTGGCGCCAAAGGTGTTGGCGGTGATCACGTCGCAGCCGGCCTCGACGTACTGACGCTGGATGTCGGTAATGACCTGGGGCTCCTCAAAGTTGAGCAGCTCGGGTAGGGCGCCGGCCTTCATGCCGGCCGCCTGCAGCATGGTGCCCATGCCGCCGTCAAACAGCAGGTGCCCCGTGCCCTCGATGGCGGCGCGCAGTCGATCGTCCTTAATGCGAAGGTCGTCGATTGTGCGCGTCTTGTATGCAGCCCCGTTGCAGCGCGCAGCATTGACAGGTGCCGCCAGCGCAGCACCGTCAGAATCATGAGTGATAAGCGGAGTAAACATCAATGAGCTCCTAATGGCTGGAATAGCAGGTGGTGTGGGCGGCGCGGAAGCGGCAGTGCTCGCGCATGCGGCAGATAGTGCAGGTGGGGCGGCTTTGGGCGTCGTGGACCTCGCCATCAAACAGGCCGATCACCGCGGTCACGCTCTTGGTGGGCATGAGCAGGCTGGTGGGGGTGACGGTAAGCCCGATGAGCCGCGTGGCGTTGAGTGCGGCCACGATCGAGCGCTGTGCCGTAAGCGGGCAGTCGCCGTAGCCAGGACTGAAGCGCCAGTTGCCGGCAAGCCCGTGGACGGCAGCCGCAGTCTTGACCTGCTGGTCCATCTGCTCGACGGCGGCTTCTACATAGGCAGAGCATGCGGCGTCGAGCACGGCGCCTTCCAGAGGTTGCTGGGTTCCGGTGGTTCGCAGGCGGCGTTCGGCAGACATCCCGAGGGTACATGCCATGAGCGCCGCCAGGCGGGCGTCTTTGAGATGTCGATAGATATCACGACCCCGCAGCTCAACATTGGTGCCAACCAAGCGGATGCAAGGCTCGCCCTGCTCATCGACGCCTGTGGCATCGACGGTAAACACGCGGCGCACGCCACGGGGCTCAATGTCAAGTTCCAGACGCTCGACCACAAGCTCAATACGTCGTGACAGCTCGGGCTCAATCTGCTGGCCGCCGTAACCCAGATACCGCAGCATCTCGGCACGGTCGACACGGGGATGGTGCGCAGCATCGACACGGTAAAGCGCCGGCGACGCAAGGTCGGCCGGCACTTCGACAGCGGTTGTATCGATGTGCGGTTTTTCCATTACCCCAGGCGCTCCATAATGGTCGCGGCGATCGCAGGACGGTTCATAGTGTACAGGTGCAGGCCGTCGGCGCCGTGCTCCTTGAGGTCGCAAAGCTGACGGGCGGCATAATCTACACCGGCTGCCTGCAGACTCTCGGGGTCGTTCTCGTACTTGGCGAGGATCTTGATGACGGGGGAGGGCAGCGACGCGCCGCACATAAAGACCATGCGACTGATCTGTGACTTGCCCATAAACGGCATGATGCCCGCGGTAATGGGCACGGTGATACCGGCCTTGTCGGCAAGCTCGCGGAAGCGGTAGAAGCACTCGTTATCAAAGAAGAGCTGCGTCACAAAGAAGCTTGCGCCGGCATCTTGCTTTTGCTTGAGGTGTTCGACCGAGACGTTGAGGTCCTCACAGGCAATATGGCCCTCGGGGTAGGCTGCGGCGCCCACACAAAAGCCAGCGTCGACGAGCTCGGGGATGAGGTCGCGGGCGTAGGCGTAGTCCGAGGCGGGCTTGTCGTCCTCGGTCGCACCGGCGGGAAGATCACCGCGCAGAGCCAGGATGTTTTCAACGCCGGCGGTGCGATACTCGTCGATCTTGGCGGCGATATCGGCGTGCGAGCGGCCCACGCAGGTAAGGTGTGCCACCGAGGGTGTATCGAATTCGCTCGTAATCATATGCGCGATGGGGGCGGTGGTGGCACCGTTGCCCGAGCCGCCGGCCGAGCAGGTGACCGAGACAAAGCTCGGCGAAAGCTTGCACAGATTGCCTGCCACCTCGCGAGCCGTGTCGAGGGTAAGCTCGCCCTTGGGCGGGAACATCTCAAACGAAACGGGTGCGGTGCCCTGGGATGCTGCCTGCTTAAAAACCTCGTCGACGCGCATATCGTGCTCCTTTAGATACTTAAATAGTGTGATGTGTTGTAAGGATTCTACAGCACCACTGTGTCACAGTGGAGTTTCACTCGCTATTCGGGGATACCAATCAAAGATGCCTTGCTATCGGCATTCCCTATAGCAGGGAGGTCAATCTAAGATGGGGCCATATTGAATGGTATCTGATGCGAAATACCAGTTAATAGAGCCGCGCCCCAAATTGACTACCCTTAAACCATGGGGAGAGGTCTGCAATTTATACAGTTGATTGGCTGTTGAGGGCGGCAACGCCGCCGCGATGCGGTAACCTCATTGATTGGTTTCGTGACAGCAACATAACGGTAATGTTGCGGAAACACGACGAGCCTAATCTATGACTCGTTCGTTAGTAATCAACACCGCTTCTCACGCGGTGCCGATACGAAGGGAGTTCCGTATGGCCGATCTTACTGACCGCTTCGGGACCATGGTGTTCTCTGAGGAAGTCATGAAGGACTACCTCCCCAAGGACATTTGGAAGCGCCTTGCTGCAACCCTCGAGGACGGTGAGCCGCTCGACCTGGACGTGGCCAACGCCGTTGCCCACGCCATGAAGGTCTGGGCCATCTCCAAGGGCGCGACGCACTACGCGCACTGGTTCCAGCCGCTTTCGGGCATTACTTCCGAGAAGCACGATAGCTTCCTTGAGCCCAACCACGACGGCACCGCCATTACCAAGTTTACGGGCAAGAACCTCATCCAGGGCGAGCCGGACGCCTCCAGCTTCCCCAACGGCGGCCTGCGCGCTACCTTCGAGGCCCGTGGCTACACCGCTTGGGATCCCACCAGCCCCGCCTTCATTAAGGACGATGTCCTGTGCATCCCCACGGCTTTCTGCTCCTACACGGGCGAGGCCCTGGACAAGAAGACCCCGCTTTTGCGCTCCATGACCGCACTCTCGCGTGAGTCCAAGCGCGTTTTGGCGCTGTTTGGCAAGACCCCCAAGAAGGTCGTTCCTTCCGTGGGCGATGAGCAGGAGTACTTCCTGATCAAGAAGGACGCTTACCGCAAGCGCAGGGACCTGGTCATCACCGGCCGCACCCTCTTTGGTGCTGCTCCCTGCAAGGGCCAGGAGCTCGAGGAGCACTACTTTGGCGCTATCCGCCCCACCGTCTCGGCCTATATGAAGGACCTGGACGATGAACTGTGGGCGCTTGGCATTCCCGCCAAGACCAAGCACAACGAGGTCGCTCCCTGCCAGCATGAGCTCGCCCCTGTCTATGGCGAGGTCAACGAGGCCATCGACCAGAACCTGGTCATGATGGAGAAGATGAAGCTCATCGCCTCCCGCCACGACTTGGTCTGCCTGCTGCACGAGAAGCCCTTTGAGGGCATCAACGGTTCGGGCAAGCACAACAACTGGTCGCTTGGCACCGAGTCCGAGAACCTGCTCGACCCGGGCGACACCCCGCTCGACAACCTGCAGTTCATCGTCTTCCTCACCGCGGTGATTGAGGCCGTCGATAACTATCAGGAGCTCCTGCGTGCCTCCGTTGCCTCGGCCGGCAACGATCATCGTCTGGGCGCCAACGAGGCTCCTCCGGCGATTATGTCCATCTTCCTGGGCGACCAGCTTACCGAGGTTGTCGAGAAGATCATCGATGGCAAGGCTTCCGTCCATGCCACGCGCGGCGTGCTCGACCTGGGCGCCGATACCCTGCCCAAGCTGATGCAGGACAACACCGACCGCAACCGCACCTCCCCGTTCGCCTTCACCGGCAACAAGTTCGAGTTCCGTGCCTGCGGCTCCGAGCAGAACGTCTCCGACTCCAACCTGGTGCTCGATGCCGCCGTGGCCAAGTCGCTCAAGTCCTTCGCTGACGCGCTTGAGGGCACGCCCGAGGATAAGTTCCAGGACGCCGCGCTCGAGTACTGCAAGAAGGTCCTGACCGACCACCAGCGCATCCTCTTCTCCGGCGATGGCTACTCCGACGAGTGGCCCGTCGAGGCCGAGAAGCGCGGCCTTGCCAACAACAAGACCACGGCCGACGCCCTGCCCGCCTTTGTTTCCGATAAGGCTATCGCGCTCTTTGAGGAGACGGGCGTTCTGACCAAGGCCGAGGCCCAGTGCCGCTACGACTGCAAGCTCGAGAAGTACAACAAGCTCATGAACATCGAGGCTACTACGATGGTTCGCGAGGCGCGTCGTACCTATCGCCCGGTCATTACCGCCTATGCCACCAAGGTCGCTAAGGGCCTTGAGACTATCCGCGCCGCCGGCGCCGAGGCCGCCATGCAGTGTGAGCAGAATACGCTCAACAAGCTTTGCAACGGCATCACCACCATCAACGACTCCATCAAGGCGCTCGACGCCGTGCATCAGAAGGCCGAGGCTCTCGATGGCCAGGATCAGGCCAATGTGTATGCACACGAGGTCGTTCCCGCTATGGACACGCTGCGCGCCGCCGTGGATGCCATGGAGGAGATCGTGGCCGCTGACTACTGGCCGGTTCCGACCTACGACGACATTCTGTTCTATGTGTAGAGCGTAACTGACATATCGTCAGGGTATTGAGCCGGGGTCCGCATCATGCGGGCCCCGGTTTTTGTTTGCGAAGGACGTTTAGGAGTCCGTTTTGCAACTGATTCGCCCACGTAATAAGGGGCCGTGGGAAAAAACGTCAAATATGAGTACTGTCACAAGTCCTGTAACATTATTTATTTGCAAAATATGTAGTGTTACGCAACATATGTCCAAGTACTTAGCTGAAAAACGCCTGCAATTCTTCCACCTTAGGACCCCTGGCGTCTAAATCGCCTTCTGAAGGCATGAAATCGCTGTTACTAAAATGGAAACAGTACTCATATTTGCTATTTTTTGTCCACGGTCCATCGGAAGATGCCGGGATCCGCACCCTGTCGGGTTCGAATCCCGGTGTTGGGGAAGAAAAAAGCCCGTCACCGAATTGGTAACGGGCTTCAGATTTCAAATGGTGCCCCCAGCGGGATGTCCGCGTGCGGCTGGCGCCGCCCGCATTCGCTGCGTCGCTTCGCTCCTTGCGTGCTGCGCTGGAAAACGCTTGCGCGTTTCCTCAGCTCCGCACCCTGTCGGGTTCGAATCCCGGCGTTGGGGAGGAAAAAAGCCCGCTACCGAATTGGTAACGGGCTTCACATCTCAAATGGTGCCCCCAGCGGGATTCGAACCCGCGATATCCACCTTGAAAGGGTGGCGTCCTTGGCCGCTAGACGATGGGGACAGCGGGAAAGAGTATAGCAGACTTTTTTGCCGGCGCGTATATCGTTGGCAAACTGGAAAACCACCACATAGGAGCTGGCTCTCTATCCCGATTTTCAAATATCTCAATCTGTAACATCTGGGCGGGCAAATCGGCTCTATGTGTTACAGATCGAGACAAAAGGCAGACGTCGGGACGAACATCTCATTCTGTAACAGTAAGACGACTTTTAACGGTCTAGATGTTACAGATTGAGACAAACAGCTGGGATGGGGCAAAACCACCACAAAGGTGTCTGTCCCCTTTGTGGTGGTTGGGGCGTTAGGGGAGGAGCTTCATGGCGGCGTCGTGGGCGGCGTGCTCGTAGGTGTCGTCGAGGGGTTTGAGCGGCAGCAGGGCGGCGGCCTGTGCATCGCCACGCCGCTCGAGGGCGTGCGCGATCAGCCAGTCAGCGAGCTCGGGGTTCTTGGGCAGTGCCGGTCCGTGCAGGTACGTGCCGATGACGCCCTTGTAGATGAGGCCCTCAAGGCCATCATCGCCGTTGTTGCCGGTGCCCGTGACGACGGACGTTCCGAGCGGCGTGGCATCGGCGTCCAAAAGCGTGCGACCGCCATGGTTCTCGAATCCCACAAAGGGCTCGGGTGCCAGGTCGGTCCTGACGGCGACGTTGCCGATCAGGCGATCGGAGCCGCGTACGGTTTCGGCGGCAATGACCCCCAGACCCTCGATGCGATCCTCGCCCATATAGTACGAACGGCCGAGCAGCTGATAACTGCCACAGATGGCAAGCAGCGAGCCGCCATCCTCAACATAGGCCGCGACCTTGTCTTTTTGGGCGAGCAGCTCGTGTGCCACGGCTAGCTGGTCGCGGTCGGAGCCGCCACCCATCATGACGATATCGGCATCGGTGAGATCGAGTGACTCGCCCATACGGACCTCGTCCACGCGAACGGGGATGCCGCGCCAGGCGCAGCGACGCTCGAGGGCGATAACGTTGCCGCCGTCGCCGTAGAGGTTGAGGGCATCGGGGTACAGGTAGACGATGCGCAGCGGGCGCGAAAGCTCGACTGGCGCGATGCCGACGGGGACGGCACTGCCATCGGCACACGTTGCAGCGCGGGCAGCAACCGTGGCTGCATCGGCACCCTTCAGCCCATCGAGTTCTTTGACCAGCGGCGGGAAGGCCGTGTAGTTGGCGACGGCATAGAAAGTGTCGCCTGCGGCTTCATCCGCAACGGCGCCAATTGCCTGCGCGACGTCCGAGATAATCGCGGCATCGATGCCGGCGTACTTGAGGCGTACCTGCATGTCGTGCGCACGCGTGCCTCCGGCAAAGGCGACAAGACCCGGTGTGTCGGCGATGCGCTCGAAGTCGACGTCGTAGATCCACGAGACATCGTGGCCGTCGGCGTCGTTGTCGTTCAGGAAGAAGGCGCAGAGCCTGCCGCCTGCCGTTTTAATGGACTGGATCTGGCGATCGAAGCCCACGGGATTTTTGGCCAGGTTTGCCTCGACGGTACGGCCGGCGATCTCCCAGCGGCCCATACGTCCGCCGGCGGGGACGTAGGCATCGAGCGTAGGCTGTAGAAACGCCGTGTCCACGCCCAACTCGCGTGCGGCAAAGAAGGCGGCGGCAACGTTATAGACCATGTACAGACCGTTGTAGCGTGTGGCGATGTGTACGGCAGCCGCGTCGGGCGCAGATCCAAAGACCAGGTCGAAGCCGTAGCCGTCGCAGCCGAGCTTCACGCCCGTCACACGGCGGACCAGTGCGGGGCGTGCCCAACCGCACGAGGGGCAATGGTATGCGCCAAGCTGTCCGTATTGCACGTAGTCGTACTCCAACGGGGCGTTGCACTGCGAGCAAAAGCGCGAGTCGCTAATGCGGTCGGACTCGGTGTCGGTGGCGCCGTCGATGCCAAAGGCAATACTCGCATTGGGAACGCGCGCGGCAATCGAGGCGCACAGCGGGTCGTCGGCGTTGTAGATGAGCGTCGTTGCCGGCGAAAGCTCCAACGCGTGGGCGATGACCTCCTGGGTGTGATCGATCTCGCCATAGCGATCTAGCTGGTCGCGGAACAGGTTGAGCAGCACAAAGTACGTCGGCTTGAGCTTGGGCAGAACGCGTACGGTGTAAAGCTCATCGCACTCAAAAACGCCCACGCGCTTGCCGCTGCTGGTGTGTTTAAGGCCGCCGCGGGCCTCGAGCAGAGCACCTACCACACCAGGCTCCATATTGTTGCCGGCACGGTTGCACACCACGGCAGCACCGCTGGCAGCAACGGCGTCGGCGATGAGGTTGGAAGTGGTGGTCTTGCCGTTGGTGCCGGTGATTACCACGCTGCGGTCGACAAGGCCTGCGAGGTCGCTTAGCAGCTCGGGGTCGATCTTCATGGCGATGCGGCCGGGGAGTACGCCGCCCTGGCGCTTAAGGACGGAGCGCAGTCCCCAGCGAGCGATATCGCTCGAGGTGCAGGCAAGAGATGAGCGGAGGTTCATGAAACCGTTCCTAACGTAAACGACATGGTCGGGTCGAGTGCGTCACTAAAAACCGTAGCGGCGCGCAAATTCCTGGGCAAGCTGCGACACGTCTTCGCAGGCATTGGCCCAGGGGGCAAAGTCGGGAGTGTCCGAGATGATGCCGTCCGCTTCCCAAACGGCCTGGTGCGAAAGATCCCAGGGATCGCGTGGCTCGGGCCGGCAGGGAAGGTACGGTGTCTGGTACATGGGGTTCAGTAAGAAGAACGCACCGCCCTCGCAACGGTTGGCAAACTCACGCAGCGCGCGTGTCGCCGGGCGCATCTTGTTTGTTTTGAACAGCAGAATCGTGCGGGCGAGCAGATACCAAGGAGAGTTCTCGAGCGCGTCAGCCCCGATCTCTTCCTCGAGCTGGTGGGCCAGGGCAAAAAAGCCGTCCTGGTCTTCCAGGCGAGCGAGGGCGAGCAACACGGTGCCTGCGGCTCGGGTGGGGTAGCCTTCCGCCTTAAGGACGCGGCGGGCGTAGTTGGCGGCAGCACGGTAGCGGGCGCTCGCCATGCACAGCTGCGAGATGGCCTCGAGCGTATGAAGCCACCCGATAAGAGCCGGCTCGCTTACGGTGAGATCGGCCGCTGTCACGCCGTCTGCCAGCACCTTGTTGGCCCAGTAGTGCGGGGCTTCCATGTCGAACCCGGGTACGCTTTGCTGCAGGTAATCGGCCGTGGTCGCCTCGAGCTTCATCAGGTCGCCCAGGCAGGCGTCAACGGGCGTGTCGGCCAGGATGATGGCGAGCAGCTGGGCATCGAGGACATGCGCATCGACGCGGACGATCTTGAGCAGCTCATCACGCATATCGTCGAACAGGCGGTTGCGCGTCTGCTCGAACTCCTCGTCGCTGCCCATGTCCTCGATGCGATGGAGCTCGTCGAGCAGGTGGCGGTGGACGCCGGCATAGGACAGCAGCGCCTGGGCATGCTCGGTCTGCGCATACTTATGAGGGTTGACGTTCACGTCGTTATGGACAAGATCGCGCGCTGCATCGGTGAGTTCGGGGTGCGACGCAACGTAGGCGCGCTCCAGGTAGGCGGGGATGTAGACGCTCGGATCCATTAGAGGTCTCCTCCCTTAAACGGCAGGCCCTGCTCGGCCGCGCGCAGGATGCGCTCGTCGATCTGGGAACGCACGATGTCGTTGGTGGCGACCCAGGCGGCAAAGCTGGCGTTGTCGGGGGCGCCCAGACCCTCCTGCAGTACCGGCGTCGCTTCGGACAGCGCAAGGACGAGCTCGTCGGTGGAGCCCACACCCACGTTGACGCGGGCATAGACGCCATCGGGAAACTCGGTTTGGAAGTACAGCGCCTCGGCTGCGTGCGGGCACGAGCGTGCAAGGATGCGCAGGTAGTGCTCGGCACCCTCGTAGTCCAGCTCGCGCCAGGCAGCGCTCATCAGCGCGATAAGCGTCCACGGGTCCAAGTCACGCTCCGCATCCTTGGGACGACGGCGCAGCGGCGTGTTGGCGAGATAGGGGACGGAGTGGGCAGAGCGAAAGCGCTTGAGCTCCTCAGCGGGGTATTCGAGCTTTGCCATGGCGAGCATCGCGGTGTGGCGGACACCGGCAGGATCGCTGGGGGCAAAGTCGAGGCTGCGGTTTGCGGCTTCGAGCGACATGCGATAGCGGCCGCTAATGAGGGCACGTGACGCAAGGGCGGCAAGCCAGCGCAGGTAGGGGCGGCGCATAAGGTCGCCAGCGGCCTCGCGTTCGTAGGGGTCCTGCGCCGAGGCGATCTTGAGTGCCAGGTCGTGCTCGACTTCATCGCGCTTGGATACCAAGTATTGTACGTATTCCTCGTTGGAGCTGGCGGTGAGGGCGGTCAGCATGCGCTGAGCGTCCCAGTTGGCCGGATCGAGCGCGGCTGCCTCGCGGAGCATGTTCTCGGCAGCTGCCTCTTCTTGCTCTGCTTGGGTATCGTCGGGGATAAAGGGAATGCGGTAGTCGACAGCCTCGACCACCTTGGCAATGAGGTGCCCGGCGCGGTCGCGGTCGTGCACGATGAGCGGCGCGGGGTTGCGAGTGAATTGTTCCATCAGACGCTCTACGGCGGCAGCGTCGGTGAGCGGGATATTGTCACGGCGCAAGGCCTCAAGAACGAGGCGATGGCAATCCTCTTGAATGGGATCGAATGCCATGGAGCCTCCTTTGCTGCGGTTAGGGTTCAAATATCTCTATATAAAGTTCTAGTTTACCCGCATGTGGCACACCGGGGGTGCCGCACTTGGACTTGCACCTTTGCACCACGAAGACGGATGTCGCACAAATGTCGGCACCTTGGACGACCGAGTGGTATCACGGTGCCGCAAACGGTCGATTTTTGGCGGCGAACGGTGCATATTTTGGAGGGGCACCGTCCTGCCCGGGATATGTAGTCAACCTTGATAAAACGTTTGCCCAGCTTGGGAGTATGGATGCCGCACAAGGGCCTTCAGGGATAGAAAAAACGTTTCATCATTGGCGGCTTTAGGTGAATAACTGACCAACCAGAACGGTAAAATAGTGTTTGTCTGAGCGTTGAGACGTTTAGACATCGCGCATTGTCATCGCCGGCAACGCGCAAACCGGTCCTAACGGAGCCAATTGGGTGCTCCGTTATATACGCAAGTCTAAGAGGGGCTTGTTTAGGAGGCACAGTATGGGACGTTTTACCAATCCTCGCGATCTGTACTTTGGTGAGGGCGCTCGCCACGAGGTG
>CABURG010000029.1 GCA_902493835.1 uncultured Collinsella sp.
CCAAGGAATCCTCGGCGCGGCCGAGCTGGCAAGAAGGGCGCTCGCGTAACTTGCGCTCTCTCCGCCATACAACGCGTTAAGAAAAGACGAGCGCTTCTTGCCAATTGGGCGGCAAGAAGTGCTCGTCTTTTGCATTTTTGCCTCTCAAAATCTTATTTTCACGATTTGCATTTTCATCCCGTTGTCACCGACCCTTGCGAGAAACCGGAAAAAGCCGCTGACAGAAGGGTCTCTCAAATCGTTGTAACCCAGCATATAGCCGCGACTTGTGACCTGCAGACGGCTGTCCCACGTGCCGATTTCCTTGGCGGCATCCGAAACCGCAAAATATGCCCCCACATCCTTGATTTTCGCAGTCTTAAGCCATGTTTTTGCGATCATCTTTACCGCCGTCCGATTGGCAGCATCAAAGACCAGCACACTGCCGGGGAAAGCGTCCGCCATCCCCCGCACCAGTTCCCGGACCTGCTGGGTCAGAAAGTAATAGAACACCCCAGAGGCAAAGAACACCGCCCCGCCGGAGGCATCGATTTTGCTAAACCATGCGGTGTCTTTCAGGTCGCAGGGGATATTTTGTTCTCGATTCCCGGCGGGCAGTAGCTGCTGCCGCAAGGCAATCACATCCGGGAAGTCCAGATTGTAGATCTTGCATCTACCGTTGTCGCAGGTTCTGCCGGTGTTGTCCAGCCCGCAGCCCAGATTGACCACCGCCGCATTGGGGTGGCCTTTCAGGTAATCCCGCACCTCGAAAGCAAGATCACTCTGCCGTGTGGCCACCTCCAGCGCACCAAAGCGCTGCATCAGGCTACGGGAGTTTTTCCCTGCCTCTGAAAAGTCGTAGTCGATTTGGTCGAGCAGACGAATCGCTGTTTCATCCCTATAAAGGTTCGGGTACAGTTCCGTACACAGCTTCCGGGAATACAGCGGGAGGATCAGCGTCTCCTGAACGG
Source organism: uncultured Collinsella sp. (assembly GCA_902493835.1). Classification (GTDB taxonomy): domain Bacteria; phylum Actinomycetota; class Coriobacteriia; order Coriobacteriales; family Coriobacteriaceae; genus Collinsella. Next base: position 951 of record CABURG010000029.1, read on the forward strand.
TGTTTTTCTCAATTTTACATTTCATAGGTTTCTTCCTCAGTGAATAAAAACTGTCACAATTGCCGCCAGCACAGCCGCTATGACCGTCATGCCTATCGCCATGTGCAGGATGGATGCAAAAATGCCCGTATGGCGTTCTCAAACGTCATATCCGCCACACTGCCTTGCAGAACGGCGCAACGCCCCTCCTGAATTGCAGTTCGGTTGAGCTTTCTAGCCTTCTCCACGCTGACGGGCGAATAGTCGATGCCCTTGACGACGCCATGCGGGCATTTTTTCAGCAGCCGTTTTATGTTCGCCCCGCCGCCGCAGCCGCAATCCAGCACCTTGGCGTTTGGCGCAAGTCGTAGAAACTGAAGTCCCCACCGCGCCATAGGGCTGTGGCCCAGATTCATCATGGCAACCATAAGTTTTCCGCCGAGGCCCACGGGCTTGCGGGTGTTTTCAAAGAACGACATCTGGCCCCTCCGATTTTGTGCATTCCGCATAGGTCAACGGGAACGAGGCCTTCAGCACCGCGCTTTTCTGCACCGCCCAGCCGTTTTGACGCAGGAAACGCAGGTATTCCTCGCTTGTCCACCTGCTGTGGAGGGGGAATCCCGCCATACTCATGAAAAAGGCTTTTGCCTTGCCGGAAACCGAGCTCCCCGCGTGAGTGAAGGTTGGTGCGATGAGCACGCCGTCGTCCTTCAGCACCCGCCTGATTTCTTGCAGGGCCTTTTCCGGATGCGGCACTATGTGAAGCGCGTTGGACGCGATCACCACTTCGAAGGACTTCTGTGCATAGGGCAGGCGGAACATATCTTGTACGGAAAAGTGCAGCTTTGCGGATTGATTGCCCCGCTTTGCTTCAAGGATCATCTGTGCAGAAGCGTCTGTAGCCTCGATGTGTGCCGCCGTATCCACGATGCTCTTTGCGATAAGCCCCGTGCCGGTGGCAACTTCCAGCACGGTTTTTGCTTTCACCACCGGCCGGATCAGCCCATACATCTTCTCATACGCCGCCCGGTCGTTTCGCATGAAACGGTCGTATCGACCGGCATTCTTATCCCAGAAACCCTTGCGTTCGTGCATGGCTATCGCCCCCAAAAAGTTAGAGCAATCTAACCATAACACACGAATCATGCAGTAAGATAAGGCTAACCTTATTTTCTTGGCTAAGATGCATCTCTCCGACCCTTTGAATCACCCCTTTTCACGCCGCCCGCTACGAACCCCGGCGGAAACCAGGGAGTGATTAAAGGAGCGACCTGCGGTTTTGCGAATCAATCGAGTCATTCCTGAAATCGCGAATCAAGGGCCTGATTCGCCCAAATTGCGCACGAATCAGCCCTTAGGCGGTACGACGCGACACGCATCGACAACATTCGGACTGGATTAGTCGCTGAGTGGGAATAGAAAATTCCTTAGTTATGGGGGTATAAATTTGATTCCCTTTAGGATACACCCCCATAACTGTATGAATTGACCTGCTGACTCCAATGATGATTGGAGGGTAACTGCCAGGGGTGACGGCCCAGCGAGTGTTATTTTGCGAGCTATGCGCATTGAAAGCGACCTTTCGTGGTATAAACTACTTGCCGGAAGCCGTGGCTTTCAGAGTACGGCTTACGTGTACGTTTAACCTCCGTGGGCGACGGGGTGCCGCAAGGCGTAGAATATCGCCCACCTGTAGGGGCCTGCAGCGATGCGGGCCCCGCTTCGTATGAAGGGGGCGTAACCGATGAAGATCGTATCCATCTCCCAGGACTTCTTCGACCTCGTCGAGGGCGACCGCGAGCTCATGCTTAAGCACAATCGCCCCTGCATCGTGGTGGTGAGGCAGCGTTTCCGCGGGAAGCGCAGGGACTTCGCTGTGCCACTGCGTTCCAACATCGCCCCTAACGCGCCCAAAGACCAGTACTTTGCGTTGCCACCCCGCCCCACGACGCGCCCCGGCTGCCGCCACGGCATCCACTACATCAAGATGTTCCCCATAACCAAGGTCTACCAGCGCCGCTTCAGGACCGAGGGCTCGGCCTACTACGAGACGCTCCAGCGCATCATCGACGGCAACACCAAGCGCATCGTCTCCGAGTGCCAGGCATACCTCGACCGCTACGAGCGCGAGGGAAGGCCTCGCTTTGCCGTCGACATCGACCGCATCGTGGGGCTGCTGGAGGGCGAGAAGTAGGGCACCTCGGCTCAGTCTCGAGCCATGCGGAGTCGCTCCGCATTTTTGAACGCCGCGTGTGCGTTCCAAATGCTTGAGAAACAAGCTGTGAAGTGCGGTGGCGCGCCCGTGCCCGTGCATAGCCGTTGCCATTAGCGTCTACGCGGCGTCGGCTTCAAGTGGAACTGGCGCCGCTGCTGTATATGGTTTGCCCTGCTGCAGATGGCGATCAATGCCCACGATGCTTCTGCTTGCGCTTCAGCTTTCGCTGCTCGAAGCGCGCCTCCGCCTCATCCGCGCGACGCTGGCTTCTTGCTTGAGCCGACTCCCGCTTCATCGCTTCCCGCTGTGCTGCGAGAGCCTGCTGCGCCTTGGTGCTCATCGCTGGCTGCTTGAGGGCTTTCGCTGCCTCGCGAGCGCGCCGCTTGGGGTTCTTCGCGGGCTTGCTTGCCTCAGCCGGTTCGCCACCGAAGAATGAGAACTTCTCCCATTTGCTTGTAACGAATTTCTGAATCTCCTCATCGGACGGTTCTGCGCCGAAGACGATGCGGGCGACGCCGTATCTGCCGTCCTCAACATGCTCCGCCAGCCCGACCCAGAATTGGCCGTCGTGATATACGGTCAGGGTGGACGACACGCTGATCTGCATGGTTGGTTCCTCCTTTATGTAGATGACCATGCAGAGAAGGGACAACCAAGGAGGCAGGTTACTGATGCGGACTCCCGCACGCCCACGACTACCCGACGGGGACTGTGTTTTCATCTCTGATGGTTGGATTGTAGCACGTGCGAATGCACCCGGCATCGCTGCTGACATGGCGCTACTGGGATTCGCTCCTCGATGCATCCTTGTGCACATTGCCTTCTCGGTTTCGAAACTTTAGAAATAATCGAGTTTCGAAACCGAGAAGGAGTGGATTATGGCTTGGGTAGACCGCAATACGTACCGACTCCACCGTGTTGGAGAGGCTGGCCGAGTACATGATGGACAACTCCGGCGACCTCAACTCGCCCAACAACATCGCCAACGTCCTCGACGCCAACAGGGTTCCCACCGACCACGTCACCGTCGGGCGCTACATCTCGTACCTCCGCGACGCTTTCGCCTTCTATGAGGCGAATCGCTATGACATCAAGGGGAAGAAGTACCTGAGCACGCAGGCGAAGCGTTACGTATGCGACTCGGGAATGCGCTATGCGGTTCTGGGAACGCGCGACATGGACTGGGGCCGCATGTACGAGAACGCGGTCTTCCTGGAGCTGATGAGGCGAGGGCACGAGACCTACGTCGGGAAGCTGTACCAAAAGGAGGTTGACTTCGTTGCGAAGAGGGGGTCGGAGCTTGTCTACATCCAGGTAAGTGACGACATCAGCTCCGAATCGACGCTCGAGAGGGAGCTCGCGCCGCTTCTGTCCGTCAGGGATGCGTTCCCGAAGGTTCTCATCTGACGACAGGGGTGAGCGTGGTGCCGTTCAAGAAGGACACGTACCTGTACGTCAAGGCCGGCAAGAGCGCATGGGCAGAGGCGCTGGTTATGTCGCTGGCAAAGGGGACCGTCAGCATCGAGAGCCTCTTCGCCGAGCCGACCTACAGCGCGAAGACCAAGCGGGTCTACGCGGTCCCCAGCAAGCTGAGCTACCACGGCGGGACCTTCAAGGTCGCTACGCTCGGTTGCAGCGTATACCCCAAGGCGAGCAAGGCGGTTGGCTGCCACTGCCTAAGCAGCCTTGTCATATCGTTGCCGCAGTCCCCGGCGCAGTGCGCAGCTCCTGCCGAATCTTCCGAAAGCGTTCCGGGACTTCGGCAAGCTCCATCTTCTGCGGGGCATCGACCGTGCCCGCTTCCTTCGCCGTTTCGTAATACCAGCACTTGTAATCCACCATCTCCATGGTGTGCTGCAATTCCGCCATCTGCTGTTTCAGAACTTCTTGTTGGCGCCGGAACATGGCAAGGCGCAAATCGATGGTGTCGTCTCCTTGCAGCGCCATCTCGATGTACTGCCGGATGTCCTTGATGGACATCCCGGCTTTCTTCATGCAGCCGATCACCTGCAGCCATTCGATATCCGATTCCCGGAACATGCGAATGCCACCGGAGGAGCGCTCCACGAAGGGCAGCAGCCCCTCCTTGTCGTAGTAGCGCAAGGTGGACGCCGCAACCCCCAGCAGTTTCGCCATTTCCCCCACCGTATAGACCATCTGAAAACCCCTCCGAATTATTCCAAAATCCCCTTGACTTAAAGTTAACTTCAAGTTCTAGGATGCACGTGAAGTTCAAAGGAAGAATGCTTCCAAACGGAATGATTGTCAATCATAAGGAGGGGAATCGAACGTGAACAGGCCGTATGTTTTCTGCCACATGATGTGCGCTTTGGACGGAAAGATCATGGGCGGTTACATGGGAACGCCGCAGGGCAGAGCGGCGGGCGATGCGTTCTACGACATTGCCTTCGGGAAAGAGCCCTTTTACCATCACCAGGGTTGGCTGTCCGGCAGGGTGACAACGGACGACAACTTCACCTTCTACAGGAAGCCGGACCTGGACGAAGATGCGCCGGCCGTTCCGGCAGGTGATTTCATCGCGCAGCCGGACTTCGGAATGTTCTATGTCTCCGTGGACCCCCACGGCAAGCTGGGGTGGGAAAGCAGCACCCTGCGCTATGTGGACACCACCGCCCATGTCGTCGAGGTGCTGACAGAGCAGGTCGGCAACGCCTACAGGGCATTTTTGAGAAAGCTGGGAATCTCGTACATCATCGCGGGAGAAACGGAGCTGGATTACGGCCTGGCCCTTTCCAAGCTGAAAGAAGAATTCAACATCGAGACCCTGATGCTGGGCGGTGGCGGCGTGCTGAACTGGTCGTTCCTGCAAGCGGGGATGTGCGATGAGATCAGCATCGTGTTGGCGGCGGCAGCAGACGGGAGCCCGGATACGCCTCCGGTTTTCCGAGCCGCAGAAGGCATTTCGGAGAGCAAGGCCCTTGGCTTCACGCTGAAAGAGGCGAAGGCCATGGACGGCGGGGCGGTCTGGCTGCGCTATGGCGTGAATCGATAATCCTTAGCAGGAGGTTTCAATTATGAGGTATGAACGAAAAGAGCAGTTCGAGAAGGTCAACGCATTCGGCACGGGAACGGCGAACACCGCCTATGCCCAGTACTTCACCGGCGATTCGTTCCTGAATCCGCTGACCGATCCGGAAGGTGGCCTGTTCGCCGCCAACGTGACCTTCGAGCCGGGATGCCGCAACAACTGGCATATCCACCACGCGGATAAAGGAGGCGGTCAGCTCCTGCTCTGCACGGCTGGCGAGGGCTGGTACCAGGAGGAAGGCAAGGCCGCCGTCAGCCTGCACGAGGGCAGCGTCGTGATGATCCCCGCCAATGTCAAGCACTGGCACGGAGCGAAGAAGGACAGCTGGTTCAGCCATATCGCTGTGGAGGTTCCCGGCGAGAATTGCGAGAACGAGTGGTGCGAGCCGGTATCCCATGAAGAGTACGCAAGGCTGTAGGGAGGAACGAAACATGGCAGTCAAGCAGACGGCAGGCAGAGATGCCCTGGGCGAATTCGCCCCGAAATTCGCGGAACTGAACGATGACGTGCTCTTCGGAGAGGTTTGGAGCCGAGAGGGGCAGCTCAGCCTCCGCGACCGCTCCCTCGTGACCGTCGTCGCGCTGATGGCCCAGGGGCTTACCGATGAGAGCTTCCGCTATCACCTGACGGAGGCAAAGAAGAACGGTATTACAAAAGAAGAAATCGCGGAGGTCGTGACCCATGCAGCCTTCTACTGCGGCTGGCCCAAGGCGTGGGCGGTTTTCCGCATGGCAAAGGATATCTGGGGCGAGGAGTAGAACGATGATCTTGAATGAAACCTACCCGTTGACAAACGGAGTTCAGGTTCCCAAGCTGGGACTGGGCACCTGGTTCATCGACGATGCCGAGGCAGCGGAAGCCGTTCGCGAGGCGGTAAAGCTGGGCTATCGCCTGATCGACACCGCGCAGGCCTACGGAAACGAACGCGGCGTCGGCGAGGGCGTGCGCACCTGCGGCGTTCGCCGGGAAGAGCTGTTCGTCGCCAGCAAGATCGCGGCAGAGCTGAAGACCTACGAGGATGCGGCGAAGTCCATCGATGAGACGCTGGAGAGAATGGGGCTCGACTACCTCGACCAGATGATCATCCACTCTCCCCAGCCGTGGAGCGAGTTCCGTGTGGAGAAGCGCTATTTCGAGGAGAACAAGGAGGTCTGGCGTGCGTTGGAGGATGCGCGGGCGGCGGGCAAGGTCAAGGTAATCGGCGTGTCCAACTTCCTGCAAGATGACCTTGAGAACCTCCTGGGCTCTTGTCGCGTGATGCCCATGGTCAATCAGATCCTCCTGCATATCACCAATACCGATTCGGCATTGGTGGACTTCTGCAAGGCGCAGGGCATTCAGGTGGAGGCATACTCTCCCATCGCCCACGGCGAGGCGCTGAAGAATCCGGCGATCGTTAAGATGGCAGAGAAGTACGGCGTATCTGCCGCCCAACTCTGCATCCGCTATGTACTTCAGCTTGGAGCCGTCGCGCTTCCCAAGACGGCAGATCCCGCCCACATGGAAAGCAACGCGGACGTGGATTTCGCGATCTCCGAGGAAGACATGGAAACTCTCAAGAACATGGAGCGCATCGCCAACTATGGTGAATTCAGCGCATTTCCCGTGTTCAGCGGAAAGCCTCTTGCATGAGGAGAATGCGTGAAATGAAAACCTTGATTCTGTACTACTCCTACGGAGGCAATACGAAGCGCATCGCCGAGATGATTCAGAGGGAAATCGGCGGGGATATTGCTCGTATGGATACGGTTGTTCCTTACGATGGCGATTATGATGAAGTCGTCAATCAGGGGCAGCGTGAGATTGCCGAGGGTTATTGCCCGGAACTGAAGCCGCTGCACATTGGCTGGAGAGATTACGACACTATCATCCTGGGTTCTCCTGTCTGGTGGTACACCTTTGCGCCCGCCATGCGCAGTTTCCTGGAGCGGGCTGACCTGACCGGGAAGATCGTGTATCCGTTTGCCACCAATGGAGGCTGGCTGGGACACGCGCTGAAGGACTTTGAGGAAGCCTGCAAGGGCGCAATCGTGAAGCCGGGCCTCGATGTGCAGTTCGATGAATCCATGCTCCGTACTTCTGAGAAAGATATTCAGGCATGGATTAATGCAATCCGCAGATAATCGATCTGCAGCTTTCGGCATCCGCCACAGAGCTGGCAAGGATTTGGGACGATCCCAAAAATGCAAACAGAGCGTTCCGACTTCCCGACGGAACGCCCTTCGCTCCCTTCGTGCCCTTTTTCCTCGCCTTCACCGGGCGACCCGGGAGCTGGGGCTGGCAGACGCCTCTCTGCTCTTCGTCCACAACGTCCAGGGAAATCTCGCGGTCAACCGCCTGCTCGGTTGGAGGCGAGGGTCTGGGTTTGCCCATGCGCAGGAGTTGCTCGACGCCTATTCCGAAGGGGGTATGCGGGCGGTATCGGCCCCTTGTGCACTGATCGCGAATTAGAGCATGATAGCGTCGTCGGCCGTGAAGGCATCAAGGGATCCCTGCTTGACCTGAATGCAAACGTATGTGATGCCCGAGTCGGATGCGGCGCGGAACTGACGGTGTGCGGCGGGGGAAATGCGCAGCCAGTCGCCGGCTGCCAGCTCGATATCCTCACCGTCGATCGTGACCGAGCCCGCGCCCTCGAGCACGCCATAGATCTCCTCGTTTTCCTTGTGTGCATGGACGAACGGAACGCCAGCGCCGGCGGGAAGATTGTTGACACTCACCTCTGCCCCGGTAAGCCCGAGCACTTCATGCAGCTCGATACGGCTCTCATTACCGATGTGGGTCTTTGCATAATTAGCCATAATGGTTCCTCTCTTTGGGTTGATTTACCTTGCAGGCATCTCCTGCGTGAGTTATATTCAACGCGAAGGCGCATGCAAATACGAGTACGCACATATTTGTAACTGCGTACTTTTTTGTGAAACCGGTATGGTCAAGGAGGTTGAGTCTCCCGTGATGGCGAAAGAGGAGCTTCCGGAGTGTCCGGTCGCAACGGCGGTAGCGCTCATTGGCGGCAAGTGGAAGCTGCTCATTATCCGTAACTTGCGCGTGCGCCCTTGGCGTTTCAACGAGTTGCGCCGCGACCTCGAGGGGATCTCTCAGAAGGTGCTTACCGACAGCCTGCGGCAGATGGAGGATGATGGGCTGGTCTTTCGCCATGACTATGGCGAGAATCCTCCCCGCGTTGAGTATGGCCTTACCGAGCTCGGTCGCCAGATGATGCCCATCATGGACTCGCTCGCAGACTTCGGCGCTTATTACAAGACGGTCGTTTCGTAGCGGACGCTCTGCTTAGGGGACGGAGAACCGCTACGAGTACGATAGCGATTCTCCTACGGCTGCCGTCGATTCCGTAGTTATAGAGCGGAAGGAGGCTGCAATGGGGTCGTCCGCCCCACAAGAAGGTCCTCCCTTCCCGGTATGGCGCCGACATACGCATGCCGGCTCAAACTGCTCGATGCGCGAAGTGTTGTTATGGCTTCGCTCAGCCTACGTCCTCGCCAAAACCCGCGCCGCCCGCAAGAGCCGTCAATAAAACCTACGGCCCTGCTTGGCCCCGGGATTAAACGTCAGACTTGCCCGATTCACGCTTCGCGCAAGGGCCGTTCTACTTCCCAAGCCTGATCTGTCTGTCGCACAGCTCAAGGGAGCCTGGGATACCTCTTTGATATCTTCCACGAACTACTGGAGTGCGGCACAGTCGGATGACTGGACTGTTTTCGTTGGAGCTTGGTTGTTTGCCTGTGTGAATGGCGTATTTGCTTTAGCTAGTGGTTGCGACGCCTTGTTGCGGAAATGCCAACTGCCGCGACTACACCACCGGCAACATTCAGGGCTGCCGCTATCGCGCTGTTGTCGCCCGTCGCGGGTAGGGTGGTCCCGGCTGGTTTAACTGCCGTTACTGCCTTGGTGGAAACGGGATTTGCCGCGGGCTTTTCTGTCTTGGGCTGCGGTGTGGGCTCGGGCTTGGTTTCCGGTTCGGGTTTGACCTCTGGGATCGGCTTAACACTTGGATCGGGTTTGGAACCGCTCGTATCGGTTGCAATCAAGTGCACGTCGCTGTCGAAGACGTAACGGATGTAGTAATCGTGCCGCGTCTCGTGCATAATCCCCTGCCCGCTGTCGAAGTCACGGTCAACGTGTGTGCCAAGGTGGGTTGAGCTGACAAGGTTCAGTTTGTAAGGGATTTGGTCGTCAGCGTAGTCGCCTGTAAAGACTGCGGTTGCTCTAACGTGATTGTCGATCATGGTCAGGGCAATAGAGACGCTGGCCTCTTTGGGGTTCTCGGTTTTTATAAGGCTTTCGGTATCGGTGTCGATCTTGAAGAGATGGACGGTGCCGTTAAGCCCGTAGATGAAGTCCTCGGGTTTGTCGGGGAAATCGTATACAAACGCCTCATTCTGGACCAACATGAAGGCAGGAGGGAGCTCCAGATCATAGTTATGGTCGACAACGGTGGTAGCTGTGAGGCTGCCTTCTGCGTTGGCTTCGTCGCAGGTAATGGGTGCTGCGACATCGGTTTCGGGCATTTCGGTCGCCAGTGCTGCGCAGGGTAGCAAAAGCAGCCCTGCCACAAGAATAATCGCTCCGAAGGCGACTACTCTAACGCCCGCATGACTCTTGACGCTGCGGATAAACGAGCTGGTTCGATCATTCTGGGTTTGTGGTGCATGCTGTCCATACATAAGGCGCTCCTTGTTCGTAGGCCTGTTTCCGCGGATCTATATTGCGCCTGGCCGATGCGGCTAGAATCTTTCGCGCGAACGCTTACGCGAGCAGGGAGAATGCTCAAATTAATTTTCCCACAGTCGACACATTGCGGCCAACGATTTGCTGTTCAATTCTCGGAAAGAGGATCAAGGCGGTCGAGGAGTTATCAGGCAATGAGATTGTGTCTAGAGAACACGAACGAGAGATGCGATCTGCGGTCGACTGCATAGCTCCATTCGTTTTGGTTACAAGAAAACATGCTGCGCGCCTGCAGCATGAAGGGGAGGGAATCCTATGAATATCGTTGTATTGAGCGGCAGCCCGCGTAAGGGCGCCAATACCGACACCATGGTCGAGGCGTTTGCCGAGACCGCGCGTGAAGGCGGCAATGCGGTCGAGGTCGTCCGCGTTGCCAGCAAGAAGATCGCTGGTTGCCTGGGATGCCAGTACTGCTTTACCCACGAGGGCACTTGCGTGCAGAAGGATGACATGGCCAACGTGATCGAGTCGCTGAAAGACGCCGACATGGTTGTCTTCGCTTCGCCTATCTACTGGTTTGATATCACCGCGCAGGAGAAGGCCGCCATCGACCGCCTGTACGCCTTTGGTGCTACGGGCTTCCCGTTCACCAAGACGGCCCTTTTGCTCGATAGCCACAGCGAGGGTGTCTATGATGCGGCGATCGCTATGTACAAGTCAGCCTGCGCGTACTGCAAGTGGCAGGACCGGGGCATTGTCACCATCAGCGGTATGACCGAGCGCGACAGCATGGCATCGTCGCCCAAGTTGGAAGAGGTGCGAGAGCTCGCCCGCAAGCTCGCCTAGCGCGCATTTCCAATAACGAACAAGGCCCGAAAGGTTCATTTGAACCATTCGGGCCTTGCTGCGTTTCAAGGGAGCTGGGCTGTCGGAACCGGCCAGACGGCTGTTAATCAAACAGGCTCGGCATGTCGTTTTCCTTCATGAGGGCACCGGCTGAGGGGAGGCTCTGTGCGGTGAACTTCTCGGCCGAGACGCCGGTGCCAAGAATCTCCTCGGTTGTGCCGACGGTGGTGACCGAGCGGCCCTTCTTGGCCGTAAAGGCCTGGACGCCCTGCGTGTTGGTAGTCGTCTTGGTCTTGAGCAATGACGTGTTGAAGTTCATCAAACGATAGTCGCTCGAGACCAGTGCGATGTTGCGGTCTTCCTTGAGCACCTGGGCATACAGTAGCTTGCTGCCACCGTAGATGGCGTTCTTGAGGCGTTTGCGGTTGGTCTTGGTGACGTATCCGGCAAGTGCGACACGCACCACGCGGCCGTTCTCAAAGACAAACAGCACGTCGGCCTTATAGTCCTCGGGGTCGATGACCCAGATAACGCTCTCGTCGGGTTCCATCTCAAGATCGGTGGGCAGGTACGAGCCCAGCTGGGCCGACTTGGTGTCCTCAAACGCCGCAACCTTGCACTTGTACACCTGGCTCTTGTTGGTAAACACGAGCAGCTCGTGCGTGTTGGAGGACGGGAACTCGATAAAGGGTTTGTCGCCGTCCTTGTACTTGAGCGTGGTCGCCTTCTTGAGCACGCGGTCCGTCATCTTTTTAAGGTAGCCATCGCGCGAGAGCATGATGGTGACCGGATACTCCTCGACCTCGGGCTCCAAGCTTACCTCGATAACCTCATGTGGCTCGATCCTGCCCGTGCGGCGCGGCATCACGTACTTCTTGTTGACCGCGGCCAGCTCGTCGCTGATGACCTTCTTGATGTTCTCCTCGCTCGAGAGAATCTCCTCAAGCTCGGCAATCTCACCCTCGAGCTTGGCGATGTCCTTGGTGCGGTTGAGGATGTACTCCTCGTTGATGTTGCGGAGCTTAAGCTCGGCAACAAACTCGGCCTGGGTCTCGTCGATGTCGAAACCCTTCATAAGGTTGGGCACGACCTCGGCCTCGAGTTTGGTGCCGCGGATGATGGCGATGGCCTTGTCGATGTCGAGCAGAATCGCCTCGAGGCCGTGCAGCAGGTGCAGGCGCTCGGACTTTTTGCCCAGGTCAAAGTTAATGCGGCGACGCGTGGACTCAATACGCCACTTGACCCACTCGTGCAGAATCTGGCGCACGCCCATAACACGGGGATAGCCGTCGACGAGCACGTTGAAGTTGCACGAGAACGAATCCTGCAGCGTGGTCGAGCGATAGAGCTTGGCCATGAGCTTGTCGGGGTCGACGCCGCGCTTAAGGTCGATGGCGATGCGCAGGCCCGAGAGGTCGGTTTCGTCGCGGATGTCAGCGATCTCCTTGACCTTGCCCTCTTTGGAGAGCTTGACGATGCGCTCGATGATGACATCGGTCTTAGTGGTGTAGGGGATTTCGTACACCTCGATGATGCGCTCTTCGGGAATCCAGCGCCAGCGAGAGCGGATTTGGAAGCTGCCAAGGCCGGTCTCGATGATCTTTTCCATCTCCTCGCGGCGGTAGATAATTTCGCCGCCGGTCGAGAAGTCGGGCATGGGCATATACTCGAGCAGGTCGCAGTCGGGATCCTTGAGGTAATGCATCGTGGCAGTACAGACCTCGTTGAGGTTGAAGCCGCAGATGTCGGACGCCATGGCGACGCCGATGCCCTTGTTGGCCGAGACGAGGATGTTGGGGAACGTGGTGGGCAGCAGGCGCGGCTCCTTCATGGCGCCGTCGTAGCTGTCGACGAAATCGACCGGGTCCTTGTCGATGTCCTTGAAGATCTCGGCGCTGATGGGGGAGAGCTTGGCTTCGGTATAACGCGAGGCGGCGTAGCTCAGGTCGCCCGAATAGTACTTGCCAAAGTTGCCCTTCGACTCCACGAAGGGGGCAAGCAGCGCTTCGTTGCCCGTCGCCAGGCGCACCATCGTCTCGTAGATCGCGGCGTCGCCGTGCGGGTTGAGCTTCATGGTCTGGCCCACGATGTTGGCGCTCTTCTGGCGCTCGCCCTTGAGCAGACCCATCTTGTACATGGTGTAGAGCAGCTTGCGATGCGAGGGCTTAAAGCCGTCGATCTCGGGAAATGCACGCGAGACGTTGACGCTCATAGCGTAGGGCATGTAGTTGACCTCGAGCGTCTGCGTGATCGGCTGATCGGTGACCTCGGAGTGCAGGCCGATGACGTTCTCGGCGTTAACCTGTTTTTTCTTTGGCTGGTTCTTCGTCTTCTTCTTTGCCACGATATCCTCTTGAACTTCTTAAGGGCCGTCGTTATCGATTTGCTGTTACTGCAGGTCCAGCTGGTCCAGGTATTCCTTGCCGTGCTCGGAGATATGGCGCTTGCGGCCTGCCTCATCGTTGCCCAGCAACAGGTTAAACATGGTTTCCATCTTGGTGACGTCCTCGGGCTCCACCTTGATCAGGCGGCGCGTCTCGGGGTTCATGGTGGTGAGCCACATCATGTCCGGATCGTTCTCACCAAGACCCTTGGAGCGGTTGATGGAGCACTTCTGGTCGCCAATCTCTTTGAGGATGCCGTTCTTCTCGAGCTCGGTGTAGGCAAAGTAGGTCTTTTCTTTGCAGTTGATCTCGTAGAGCGGCGACTCGGCGATATACACGTAGCCCTCGTCGATAAGTGTGGGCACCAGTCGATAGAGCATGGTGAGTACGAGCGTGCGGATGTGATAACCGTCGACATCAGCGTCCGTACAGATGATGACCTTGTTCCAGTTGAGGTTGTCCAGGTCAAAGGCACCGAGGTTCTTGATGCGCTTGTCCTTGATCTCCACGCCGCAGCCCAGCACGCGCATGAGGTCCATGATGATGTCGGACTTAAAGATGCGCGGGTAGTCCTCCTTCAGGCAGTTGAGGATCTTGCCACGGACGGGCATGACACCCTGGAACTCGGCATCGCGCGACGTGCGAATGGCGCCTGCTGCCGAGTCGCCCTCTACGATGTAGATCTCGCGGCGGCTCTTGTCCTTGGAGCGGCAGTCGATGAACTTCTGCACGCGGTTGGCCATGTC
>CABURG010000030.1 GCA_902493835.1 uncultured Collinsella sp.
CCGCCAGGATGGCGATGCGGGGCAACACCTATACTCGCAGGACGGCGCTTTCTGCCCTATAGTGTTTGGTGAGCAATATCGTTCAATTTTGAAACACTCGGTCGTGTGACCGTCGGCGGTTGCACGTCGCTGCGGACAGGGGCAAATCATGGATAGCGATGCCAAGCTGAACATCTTGACCGAGGCCCTGGCTGCTGCCGGGGCCTCGGCATTGGCAATCGATGCGCGTGGGGACGTCGCGATCTCGACCATGAATGACGCGGCGCTCGAGCGGGATGTGGCGGCTTTTGTCGCTGAGCGCCTCGACCGTATAGGAGACGGCGCGCGTCTGGTTATGGGGCGTGCGGGTACGCGCCTGAGCCTGACCGTTCGCCCCACCGACAAAGAGGGCGGGGGCCTTTGGGTCGTCGTGGTCCGCGAGGTGCGCGGCGCCGCGGCGCATGCGGGCATCGAGTGGCTCAACGCCGACGAAGTTGAGGCCCGCTACGAATCGAGTGCGTACGGCATCGTTGAGGGTGCCGCTGCGGTGGCTGCACCGGTTGCCGAGAGCTACGCGCGCGGTGTGCCCCTTATGCTCGAGGGTGAGCTGGGAGCGGGTCAGGTTGAGATCGCCAAGCGCCTCTATCTGGACGGTCCTTTTGCCGATCAGCCCTTTGTTTCCGTCGCGCTCGATGAGCTCACCGATCGCGGTTGGCGCCACGTGCTCAAAAGCGCCGAATCGCCGTTGTTCCAAACGGGGCTGACCCTTTGCATTGAGGGCTGGAATGCGGTTGGCCCTCAGCGCCTCCGCGAGCTCGTTTCCACGATGGCCGACACCGCGTTGGCGACGCGCTGTCATGTGGTGCTGACAGCGAATGACATGCCGGGCGGCGGCGAAAGTGATCAAGCCGCCTTTGTGACCGAGCGTTTCGCCTGTGCGGTGAGTGTGGCGCCGGCAATCGCCGAGCAGGGAGCCGCGTCGACGAAGGTTGCGCGCTATTTGGAATATCTCGCTGATGCATTTGGGACGGCAGCGCCCACGCTGTCTGCCGCGGCGACGAAGACGCTCGATGCTTACCGCTGGCCGCGCAATTATCTGCAGCTCCGCGAGGTCTCGGAACGACTGTATATATTGGTGGGGGCGGGCACGGTGGACCGCGCTGTGGCGGAGGAAGTACTCGCCCAAGAGGACGTGATTAAGACCGCAACCTTTGGCGCCCCGACGCTCGAAAGTGACCTGTATATCCTGCGACCGCTGGCCGATACCGAGCGAGATATCGCGCATTTGGTTGTAGACCATCTCCACGGCAACCGAACCCGTGCGGCGGAGGTGCTGGGCATAAGCCGTACAACGCTGTGGCGCTTGCTGAAGGACGATGACCGTTGAGCGAGGCGCCCGTGACCGCGCGCGACGCGTGTGCTACAGTCCAAAGCGTTATTGTTTCGATTTGGTTACGGCGTGCGAGGGCATATGGCTGAGACTTCAAAACCGAGCCGCAGAAGGCGGAGTGCCGCGCCGGTCAACCGACGCACAACATCGGTGACGTGGGGTAAACACGCCTCGGGGTTTGATGGCTCGTTCAAGCGCACTAAATACGGCTATCCTTCGGCAAGCGCCCGCTTGGCCATGCAGGCAGAGTCCTCACTGTGGGGCCGCAAACGCGTGGTGGGCTCAAAGCTCAAGCACGACGGAACGCTCGGTTACATCAGCCGCGGGGCAGCTCGCCGCAGCGGACTCAACCCGGCTGGTTGGCATCGTTATGTGCCGATCGTGGCCGTCGTTGCGGTAATCGTCATCGCACTCGCTGCGCTTGGCTACGCCGGCGGTGGCGCTAACTTGGACGCAGTGTTTAAATCGCCCGAGCTCGCGCATGCAGGCACAGAAGTTGTCGAGGGCGCTCAGACCCAGACGGGCGTCGCGCCCCAGCGCGGCATCGTCGCGGCGGCCTCCACCATCGCCGATGCGCAAAAGGACGAGGACGAACAAGGCAGCGAAGCCGAAACGACTCACACGAACGAAACGACGACAACGGCGACGTCAATATAAGTTGCGAGTGGGGTAGCTAAAATAGCCTCGTCCAAAATTAGCTACCCCCGCTGACGCTCCTGGGTTACCTTACGTAGACGACGTTGTCGCGGCGCGGCTTTGCCTCGGGTAGCGTGCCTTCGGCGTAGCCCAGAATGCAGTGACCGACACCGCGCAGACTGCCGTCGGCGGGCAGGCCCCAGCTGGCTAGCAGCTCCAGACCCTCGGGCGAGTCAAAGACCTCATGTGCGCGGTGAATCCAGCACGAATCGACACCCAGTGCATAGGCGGCGTTGAGCAAGTTGCCCATGGCGAGCGAGCCGTCTTCCAGATGTGTGGGCACGCTGCGGTCAACCAGCACCACCACAACGGTCTTGGCGCCATAGAAGGGGTCGCTGTTGCTGTCCATGACCTGGGCGTTGAGCTGTGAGAGACGCTCGACGGTCGCGGGGTCGGTGACGGCGACAAACGTCACCGGCTGGCGGCCCATGCCGCTCGGTGCATATTGGCCGGCTTCGATAATACGTGCAAGCTTTTCGGCCTCGACGGGACGATCGCTGTATTTGCGGCAGCTGCGGCGGTGAATGAGTGCTTCGATAGTCTCCATGGTGTCTCCTTGCGGTGGCGTTGCAGATGCCCCGTTCATACCCGTCGGGCTTAAACGATAGACGGTCAATTGCCCGGCCAAAAGGATAGATTCCAGTTGGGAAAGTAGGTTTGCATAAAAGTACCTTCAGAATGTGACAAACAAATGGGATGGTTAAACGTTTTATCCCGTCTACCCTGCGGTTTTTTACCACTTGCCTAAATGACGAACGCATAACCTCTGATAAAGGTTTTACTAAAGGAGTACCAACGTTTATCAATGCGCCGTGGTGGCGCCGGGCCAGGAGGTAACATCATGTTCCAGGCTGGAGATGTCGTCGAGACCGATTTCGAAGGATTTCTGAAGCTGCTGCGTTCCAAGACGCGCGCTTTCGTGTCGATCAACGATCACGAGTACTACATCACGCACACCGATGGCTATTGGCGTGTTCAGGATTGCGAGGCCCTCAACGACAAGGGCCACTTTACTGACTGTTCTGAGTTGGTCAACACGGTCTGCGAGGTCGTCGAGCTGCCGTGGATTGCCGGCAAGAGCCTGCATGACAGCTTCTCGGGCGCTACGGTCTATGAGGCCGTCGCCGCTTAACAGGCAATAAAACCCGATTTTCACGTGACCGCTGGCGCCGCCCCCGCGCCGGCGGTCTTTTTCTGCCGATAGGCCATAAAAGTGCACGCATTTGCGGAGAGGCTGTTGACGATAGTCAAAACTCGGACTAATCTAGAGACATAAAATTGGTCAAAAATCGGACAATCGAATGGTGGGATAGATGAATGGTGCGGTTAAACTGGTCGACTTCGACCGGTTGCTCAATGGACTCGACCATATCTATTCGGAGTTCTCGCGTGCCTGCGGCCTTTCGGACTGCGCTTACTGGATGCTCGTCGATACCAGCACGGCGGGCGGCAGTATTGCCGTAAGCCGTCTGACAAGCGAATGGTTCTACAGCAAGCAGACCATCAATTCGGCAATTAAAACCTTGACGGCGCGGGGCTTCGCAACGTTGGAGTTTGCCGAAGGCAGCCGTAAGAACAAGGTTGTGAGCCTGACCGAAGAGGGCAGGCGATTTGCCGAGCGTTATGCGCTGCCGGCACTCAAGGCCGAGCAGCGAGCCTTTGGCGCGCTTGAGCCATGTGAGCAGCGCGAGATTATGCGCTTGATCGGCAAATTCTCTCAGGTGCTCGGCGACGAGTGCGAGACATTTAAACAGCAGGTGGCAGCCGTAAGCCAGATGCAAGATCGACGTGAGGGGGAGTCGTGCGACTGTTAATGAGGTTTCTAAAGCCATATCGAGGGCTTGTCGCAGTGACACTGCTGGTGCTGCTGGTGGATAACGTCGGTACGCTGTTGGTTCCCACGATGCTGTCGAACATGGTCAACACCGGTATTACCACGGGCGATGTCGACTACATTTTACGCAACGGCCTATACATGTTTATCGCGACCAGCATGGCTAGCGGCGGCACGGTGCTGGGCTGCTATCTTTCGGCGCGCCTGGCCGCCAACGTGGCTTGCGATATCCGCAATGCCGTGTACGACAAATCGCTCGAGCTCGCGGCCAGCGATTTTGAGCGCTTTGGCACCGGATCGATGATCACGCGCTCGCTCAACGACATCAACGTGATTCAGCAGGCGATTCTGCAGACGATTCAGCTGGTGCTGCCCGTGCCGTTTTTGGCTGTGGCGGGCATCATCTTCGCCTGGTTTATCGATCCCGCCATGGGCACGCTTCTGGGCGTAGTCGTTGCGATCGTGCTCGTAGCGGCGGTCTTTACGGTGGCTAACGCCGCGCCGATCTTTATGCGCTTGCAGAGCTTTATCGACCGCATGAACGTGGTGCTGCGCGAAAACATCGTGGGCGTGCGCGTCATCCGTGCGTTTAACAAGGAGCGTCACGAGGAGCGGCGCCTGGACGAGGTGTTTAGCGAATACGCCGCCAACGCCATCAAAGTCAACCACCTGTTTGTGGGCCTCGACAGCTCCAGCTTCTTTTTGATGAACATCGCCGAGGTGGCGGTGCTGTGGGTGGGCGGCAACCGCGTAGGCGCCCACGCCATGCAGATTGCGAGTATCTCGGCGGTGCTGGAGTATGCAATTCTGATCCTGTTCTTTGTGATGATGGCGCAGATGGTGGTGCTGACGCTTCCGCGTGCTGCCGCGTGCCTGAACCGTGCGCAGCAGGTGTTGGAGATTGAGCCGAGCATCGTCGATGGCGAGCGCACGCTGGATGACGGGGCGCGCGAGCCCCAAGACGAAGCCGATGCGGTGGCCGTGTTCGACCACATGTCGTTTCGCTTTGACGATGCCGACGAGGACACCCTGTGCGACCTGAGCTTTGCCTGCCGTCGCGGTCAGACGACTGCGATCGTTGGCTCGACAGGCTCGGGCAAATCGACGGTGGCAAAGCTTCTGCTGCGCTTCCACGATGCCACCAAGGGCTCCATTCGCCTGAATGGTGTGGACCTGCGCGAGCTTACGCAAGACGAAATCCGCGGGCGCATTGCCTATGTGCCGCAGAAGGCGTGGCTGTTCTCGGGCACGGTGGCGAGCAACCTTCGCTTTGGTAACGAAGGCGCGACCGAGGGCGACATGCTTCACGCGCTTGAGGTTGCCCAGAGCACCTTTGTACTCGACCAACCGCAGGGGCTCGATACCCCGGTGGCGCAGGGCGGTACGAACTTTTCGGGCGGCCAGCGCCAGCGTTTGGCAATCGCCCGTGCGCTCATGAAGCATGCCGATCTATATATCTTCGATGACAGTTTTTCGGCCCTGGACTTTAAGACCGATGCCGCCCTGCGTCATGCGTTGCAAGACGAGACGCGTGACGCTGCGGTGCTCATCATCGCGCAGCGCATCTCGACGATCTTGCACGCCGACCAGATCGTCGTGCTCAAGGATGGCGAGGTTGTGGGCTTGGGCACGCATAGCGAGCTTATGGAAACCTGCGAGGTGTACCGCGCCATCGCGGAATCGCAGATGAAGGGAGGTGAGTAGCATGACCGAGGAGCTCAAGAAGCAGGGCGGCGTTGATGACGCCGCTGCCGCGGGACTGGTCGAGGAAACGGCTGCCGTGGCACCCGAGCTGGATGACGCCGCCAAGGCTGCAGCCGAGCGCGAGGCTCGCCGCCAGGCACTCTACGAGGAAAACGAGCGCGCCGAGGACGAGCGCGCCCGCGCCGAGGCGGAGCGCATGCGCGACGTTGACGACGAGGACGAGGACGAGACGCCCCGCGACACCTGGGCGACGGTGCGCCGCCTGTGGAGCGAGGCCGCCGGCGACCATTGGCGCTTCTATATCGTGTTCGCGAGTATCGTGTTCTATGCCATCTTTAACACCGCGGCGCCGGCTTACAGCGCCCGCGTGATCGATGAGCTGTGGGGGCACATGAAGCTGGCGTTTGCCGACAACACTACCTTCAGCATTACCTGGGAGAACTGCGGCAGGACCATCTTTATCTACTTTATGATCTGGACCGCCGCCGCCTCGTTCTACGCACTCCAGAGCTTTTTGATGTCGAGCGTTGCCGAGCGCCTCAATCTGCGCCTGCGCAATCGCATCGCACAAAAGCTCAACCGTCTGCCGCTTGCCTACTTTGACGCGCATCGTCCCGGCGAGGTCGTCAGCCGTGCGACCAACGACTTGGACAAGATGTCCGAGAGCATGCAACGCGGCCTGCTGCAGCTTCTGGTGTCGATCGGTACCGTGGTGGGCGCCGTGAGCGTGATGTTCGTGTTTAGCGTGCCGCTCACGCTCGTCTTTTTGTTCTTTACGGCGCTTTCGCTGCTGGTGACGAAGGTCGTGTCGCGCCGCACGCACGATGTGACGGGCGAGCGCCAGGAGTGGGTGTCCAAGATTACGAGCGCGGTCGAGGAGGGCTACTCGGGCCGTCTGGTGATTCGTGCGTTTAACCGCGAGCGCCAGAGCTCTGCCGAGGTGCACGAGGCTTCGAAGGAGCTGGCGCGCGTGAGCACCAAGGCCGACTTTATGATTAACGCCGTCGGCCCCGCGGTGCGCTTTATCGGCCGGTTGGCGCAGATCGTGATCGCGCTGGTGGGCTGCAGCATGCTGATTGCCGGGCATATGACCGTCGGCGTGTTCCAGGCGTTCTTCCAATTTATCTACGAGGCGTCCGAGCCCATGACGCAGCTGTCGTTTACCTTTAACTCGCTGCAGAGTGCGCTGGCGAGCGCCGAGCGCGTGTTCGACCTGCTCGACGAGCCCGAGATGGAGGCCGATCCGTTGCCGGTGGCCGCCGCCAAGCTGCCGGGCAAAGTGGAAGGCCGTGTCGCTTTTGAGCATGTGCGCTTTGGCTATTCGCCCGACAAGCCGCTTATGCGCGACGTGTCGTTTACCGCCGAGCCGGGTCAGAAGATCGCCGTGGTGGGAACCACGGGCGCGGGTAAGACCACGCTCATCAACCTGCTCATGCGCTTTTACGAGATCGACGGCGGCCGCATTACCCTCGACGGCGTGGACACGAGCCGCATGGACCGCGGCGAGCTGCGCCAGCAGTTTGGCATGGTGTTGCAGGACGCTTGGCTATTTGATGGCACCATTGCCGAGAACATCGCCTACGGCTGTCCCGAGGCGACGCGCGAGGAGATCATCGCGGCCGCACGTGCCGCCCAGGTCGACTTCTTTGTGCGCACTATGCCGCGGGGCTACGACACGCGTGTGGCTAACGATGCCGAGAGCATCAGCCAGGGCCAACGTCAGCTGCTGACCATCGCGCGCGTGCTGCTCAACAACCCGGCGATCCTCATCCTGGACGAGGCGACGTCGAGCGTGGACACGCGCACCGAGCTCGCCATCGGACGTGCCATGGATGCGCTCATGCGCGGGCGCACGAGCTTTGTGATCGCGCACCGTCTATCGACGATCGTCGATGCCGACCTCATCCTGGTCATGGATCACGGCAATATCATCGAGCAGGGTACGCACAAGGAGTTGCTGGCTGCCGAGGGCGCTTATGCCGACCTCTACCTAAGCCAGTTCGCATAAGGTGACAAAGGGGCAGTCCCGTATGTCACATCTAAAAGAAGGCGCACCGGAGGCAGTTCATTCCCCGGCGCGCCTTTTGTGTTGGCGTTCATGCTGTGGCGGTTGTCCGCGGCCCTAGCGCTCGTCCACGAACTTGGCGACGAGGGCTTTGAGCTCGGCCACCTCTTGCTCGAGTTCCTTGACGCGACGGGCGTTTTCGGTGATGCCCTGACGGTTGAGGGCGCTCTGCTCGGCGGCATCGTCGGGCATGTACTCGCGATGCTGCTTGGCGTCGAAGCTCTCCTCGAACACACGGCAGCCGTTGCGCTTGATGATGCGCCCGGGCACGCCCACGACGGTGCAGTTGTCGGGCACGTCCTTGACGACGACCGAGTTGCCGCCGATCTTGACGTTGTTGCCGATGTGGATGTTGCCAAGCACCTTGGCGCCCGTGCCCACGGTGACATTGTTGCCCAGGGTGGGGTGGCGTTTGCCGGTCTCGTTGCCGGTGCCGCCGAGCGTGACGCCCTGGTAGAGCACACAGTTGTCGCCCACGATGGTAGTCTCGCCAATAACGACGCCCATGGCGTGGTCGATAAAGAAATGCTTGCCGATCTGTGCAGCGGGATGAATCTCGACGCCGGTGATATGGCGGGTTAACTGCGAGAGCACACGGGCAAGCGATCGATGGCCGTGTTCCCACAGCCAGTGCTCGGGCACGTGATTCCACTTGGCGTGCAGGCCGGGGTAGGACAGGAAGATGACTAGGCCATTTTGCGCGGCAGGGTCCTGCGCCTGGACGGTCTTGATGTCCTCGCGAATGGTGTTGATAAAGCTCACCGGCCGCCCTCCCTTAGCGCCGTGACAATGCGATTCAATAAAGTATAGCGATTCGCTAGGGATTAGGAAGGGCAATCTTGGCGGCATTGCGCAACAGGTGTCAGTTATGCAAACTTGCTGGTAATGGAGTCATGCTTTTGTGGGGTTGCGCACGAGGGGGCGCCGCAACCGTATACTGGTCAACTTGGACGTATCCGCGCCCACAACTGAGAGGTTTTACTTCATGGGTTTCATTAATTTTATCGCCGAGCTGCTCAAAGACCCGCGCACCGCGATTGCCAGCTGGATCGCCGCCGGCCCGCTTATGGCCTACGGCTGCGTGTTCCTGATCATCTTTATCGAGACGGGCGTGGTGTTCTTCCCGTTCCTTCCTGGCGATTCACTGCTGTTTGCTTCGGGCTTCTTTGCCCACAACGGTGGCTTTAACATCGTGGCCCTGCTGGCCGTCGCATGGGCGGCTGCCATCTTGGGTGATCAGTGCAACTTTATGATCGGTCACTTCTTTGGCAAAAAGATCATCGCTTCGGGCAAGGTCAAGGCCATGACGCCCGAGCGCATTAAAAAGTCCGAGGACTTCTTGGACAAGTGGGGCCACCTGGCTATTTTCCTGGGCCGTTTCTTCCCGTTTATCCGCACTTTTGTGCCCTTTATCGCCGGCATGGGCGGCATGCACTGGCGCAATTTTGTCATCTTTAACGTGCTGGGTGGCATTACCTGGTCAACGCTCTTTACACTGCTGGGCTACTTCTTTGGTGGCATTCCCTTTGTGCAGGAGCACTTTGAGCTGCTGATCGTCGGCATCGTTGCCGTGTCGATCATCCCGACCGTGGTCGGTCTGGTTAAGGCTAAGCTGGGCAAAAAGAACGCGTAGCTCGAGTCAGCGCGCAAACCGTGCAGTTGAGGCCCGTCACCGCTTACGGTGGCGGGCCTTTTTGCTTCGGTCAAATGAAAATACTTTAGTTAGTTAAAGAAAAACGTTTTATCCGACGCGTACGGGGAGTACAATCTCGTGCATGCGAATCGACGTGCCATCGGCTTTGATGCTGTTTGCGTGTCCCGTCCGGCTCTACGCTCCGGGCGTGCGACGTTGCGACGCGGCCGGCCTCGGTCCTTGCGTGCGGGTTCGCGAGTTTGCAACTGTGTATGTAAGGAGCGACATATGACTGTCGAGAAGAAGGATATCGATTGGGGTAGCCTCGGCTTTGGCTACATGAAGACCGATTACAGCTACGAGGCCCATTGGAAGGACGGCGAGTGGGACGAGGGCGGCCTGACCACCGACCACACCCTGCATGTCTCCGAGTGCGGTGGCATCTTCCATTACTGTCAGGAGGTCTTTGAGGGCCTGAAGGCCTACACCGCCGAGGACGGCAGCATCGTCTGCTTCCGTCCCGACATGAACGCCGAGCGTATGTACAACTCTGCGCAGCGCCTCGAGATGCCCCCGTTCCCCAAGGACAAGTTCGTTGAGGCCGTCAAGCAGGTCGTCTCTGCCAACGCCGCCTGGGTTCCGCCCTTCGGTTCCGGCGCGACCCTGTACGTGCGTCCGTTTATGATCGGCTCCGGTGACGTGATCGGCGTGGCTCCCGCTCCTGAGTACACGTTCCGCATTCTCGTGACCCCGGTCGGTCCGTACTTTAAGGGTGGCCTCAAGCCCGTCAAGTTGCGCGTTTCCGAGTATGACCGTGCGGCACCTCACGGCACCGGCAACATCAAGGCCGGCCTCAACTACGCCATGTCCCTTAAGCCCACGATGGAGGCCCATCGCGAGGGCTATGCCGAGAACCTGTATCTCGACTCCGAGTCTCGCACCTATGTCGAGGAGACCGGTGGCGCCAACGTCCTGTTCGTGAAGGAGGACGGCACGCTCGTCGTTCCGCAGTCGCACACCGACTCCATCCTGCCCTCTATCACCCGTCGCTCGCTCGTTCAGGTCGCTCAGGACCTGGGCATGACCGTTGACCAGCGTCCCGTCGAGTGGGCCGAGGTCAAGGCCGGTACCTTTGTCGAGTGCGGCCTGTGCGGCACCGCTGCCGTCATCTCCCCGGTTGGCGAGATCGACAACAAGGTTTACGGCGCCGACGAGACCGTGACCTTCCCGGCTGGCTACACCGAGATCGGTCCTGTGATGAAGAAGCTCCGCGAGACCCTGACCGGTATCCAGTCCGGAGCTGTCGAGGACAAGCACAACTGGGTTTACACCGTCGCGTAAGCTGTCTTAGCTGTCCAGCCCGAGGGCGACCTTCCTTTCCGGCGCGTCCTCGGACATGAAAGAACCCCCGCTGTGCACTACGCGCGGCGGGGGTTCTTTCGTCCTGCGGAGTGCGCCGGAAAGGAAGGCCGCGCTTTTGTTTTGGTTCGCGCCATGTGGGGGTGGCGGCGACGTGCATTTTTGCGAGTATTCTGCAATCGAAGGCCCCTGCATACCGACCTCGGGCAAAAAATCGGGATATCTCGATGTTTTCTACGGATGATGGGCGGGGTTATGGGCTGATAGCGTTTGATTTGCAGGGACATTCGCGGTCTTTGGCATTTATCGTGGCGCCCGAAGCTCTTGGTTATGTTGAATACTCCTAAAAATGCACGGCGCTTAGAGGGGGACCTTCGCGAAAAAGGAAACCGCCCCGTCGAAGTATGCATTCGGCGGGGCGGTTTATACATTTGGACGATTAAGGATGCGCTGTCAAACTACTAGAACTTGACGGTCGGGGCCTGGCGGGCTGCTTCGGCGGCCTCGAAGCCCTGGCGCTCCTTAAACTGGAAGATGCCGGCAAAGATGACAGCCGGGAACGTCTGAATGGCGTTATTGTAGCTGAGCACGCAATCGTTGTAGCTCTGGCGCGCGTAGCTCACCTTGTTCTCGGTGTCCTCGAGCGTAGCCTGGAGCTGCGTAAAGTTGGTGTTCGCCTTAAGGTCGGGGTAGGCCTCGGCGACGGCAAAGAGCTGGCGCAGCGCACCGGTCAGCACGTTGTCCGCTTCCATCTTGGCCTCGGGGGTGGTGGCGCTCACGGCGGCGTTGCGCGCGTTGACCACGGCGGCGAGCGTGTCCTGCTCGTGCTTGGCGTAGCCCTTGACGGTCTCGACCAGGTTAGGGATCAGGTCGTTGCGGCGCTGCAGCTGCGTGTCGATGTTCTGCCAGGCGTTATCGATGCGATTGCGCTTGGTGACCATGTTGTTGTAGATGCCGGCGATGGCACAGGCAATCACAACGAGAACAACGATACCGATGATGACGGGAAGCATGATGTCTCCGTTTCGAATAGCAGCGGCGTCTTGCGCCGGCCGTTGTTGGTATAACACATCTAGTATACCCGCAACCTTTGGCGGTGCCGAACTTTCCGGTAAGCGTTATGTTTCAACCGGGAAGGAGGCACCAATATGGAACGGGTGGTACAGGTGTAAGATATGCGACAAATTAAGGAATGCTGTCTACACCTTGAGGATGGCGATACGGATGGACCTTCGCATCAAGAAAACCTATCGTGCCCTGTTCGATGCCTTTACCGAGCTTTTGGAAGAGCATCGGTTTGAGGATTTGACGGTTGCCATGCTTTGCGACCGGGCCCTGATTCGCCGCACAACGTTCTATAAGCATTTTCGTGATAAAAACGATTACTTTGCCTTCTATATCGATGAGCTTATGACGGGCTTGCCGCAAAACCGGACCGATGCAGCGGACGCGGAGCCGCTTGATGACGTACGGGCGCTTCGCCATGAGGTCTTTGACGATGCCATGAATATGATTCTGGCGCATGAGCAGCTCATGGATAACCTTTTGGCCAGCAGCATGTCGGGCATGCTGACCGGCATGATTTGCGACCGTATTGCGCGTTCCATCCGCGAGCGTGTGATGAGCTCGCTTGCCGAAGATGCCCTGGCGCCCGTTTCGCTCGAGACAACATCGGAGTTTATCGCCGGTGGCATTATTCGACTGTTCACAAATTGGTGGGAATCGGGCCACGATCTTGAGCGTCGACCCGAGATAGCCGACGTGGTCGATGCGCTGTTTGAGCGCACCATGACGCCGGTGAATCACTAAGGTGGCGGAGAGAGGGGGATTCGAACCCCCGGAACGCTCTCGCGCTCAACGGTTTTCAAGACCGCCGCATTCAACCGCTCTGCCATCTCTCCGTGAGTCGTAATGATAGCATCGTTTTGGATTTGCAACAGGGAAGGCGAACGATGACGATCACCGAAATCGACGAGAAGTTCATGCGCGAGGCGCTGGCGGAGGCGCGCGCCGCCGCTGCGGTGGGCGAGGTGCCGATTGGTGCCGTGGTAGTGCGCGACGGCGAGATCGTCGCGAGGGCGCACAATCGGCGCGAACTCGACCAGGATCCTTCGGCTCATGCCGAATTTTTGGCCCTGTGTGCCGCCGCTCAGACGCTTGGACGCTGGCGCCTTTCCGATTGCACGGTCTACGTGACGCTCGAGCCCTGCTGCATGTGCGCGGGGCTTATGGTTAACGCGCGCGTGGGTCGTTGCGTCTACGGTGCGGACGATGCCAAGGCGGGCGCGCTGGGCTCGCTGTACGACCTCAATGCCGATTCGCGCCTGAACCATCGGTTTAACGTAAATGCCGGCGTGCTGGCGGATGAGTGCCGTGAGGTGTTGAGCGGCTATTTTAGTGGGCTGCGCAGTGTCGACGGCGTCGGTTGCGATTGTGGTATGAACCTTGAGGCACATGCGGCCCACGCCGAGGCGCTCGCGGGTGTTGGGGATCTCGCCGACGAGACGCTCAACTATGGCCCCGTGCAGCGGCGGCCCCGCCGTGTGCTGTTGGCGATCGATTCCTTTAAGGGCAGCGTTTCGAGCGCGCAGGCAGAGAAGGCCGTTGCCGAAGGCGTGCGCCGTGTGTGGCCTGATGCCGAACTGAGCGCATTGCCGCTGGCAGACGGTGGCGAGGGAACGCTCGACGCCATCGCCGCGCGCGGTGGCGAGCTCTCGACCTGTGAGGTTGCAGGCCCCTTGGGCGATCGCGTGTCTGCCCGGATGCTGGTGGACGACGAGCACGACTCGGCTGTAATTGAGATGGCCGAGGCGGCGGGTATTGGGTATTCGCCCTGCACGGAATCGGCGGCGCTTGCAGCTTCGACCTATGGCGTGGGCGAGCTCATACTTCGCGCAGTCCGTGCGGGAGCAAAGACTATCTATATTGGTCTGGGCGGCAGTGCCACCAACGACGGTGGCGCTGGCATGCTGCAGGCGCTGGGCGCCCACCTTGTCGATGAGCGCGGCTGCAATATCGCCCCCGGTCTCGCGGGCCTTGAACACGTGGCGAGTATCGATTTGACACCAGCGCTTCGGGCGTTGAATGGCGCGCGTGCCATCGTGCTTTCCGATGTCGAGAATCCGCTCGTGGGACGCCGAGGCGCCCTAGCAGTGTTCGGTGGACAGAAGGGTCTACCGACGGGGGATGCCGAGGCCCTGGGCAAGTACGACAGCTGGATGGTCGGCTACGGTCGCCTGCTCGATACGGCGATTGCTAGGGCGCGAGCCCAGAAGCTGCTGCGCACACCCGAGGGCGCACGGACATTTGGCTCGGTGCTCGGTGTGCCCGGTGCCGGTGCCGCAGGCGGCCTGGGCGCCGCGCTGCTGGCGCTCGGGGCGGAGCTGCGTTCGGGCGTGGAGACGGTGCTCGATCTGATTGGGTTTGACGAGCGCGTGCGTGTTGTCGACCTGGTCATAACGGGCGAGGGCAATATGGATGAACAGTCCGCCGCTGGAAAGGCACCGGTGGGCGTGGCCCGTCGTGCGAAGCGATATGGCAAGCCGGTGGTCGCCGTCGTGGGCGGTCGTGCCGACAACCTGGATGCGGTGTATGAGCGGGGTATTGACTTGGTTTTGCCGATTTGCCGCAAGCCTATGTCCCTCGACCAAGCGCTTAATCCGCAGGAAGCTACGGCCAACCTCATTTGCGCCGGCGAGGCAGCCGCCCAATCCTATGACCTCGCTCGCCTCTAAAACCCATCCCCTCGATAAGTTGCGGTGAAATACGGAGTGTTTTTGCCTTTAAGGTGCCAATTCAGTCCGTATTCCACCGCAACTTCGAGAATGTCCATTCGAGGCTGGCTGCCTTGGGTCTCGAGCCGGACCGTCTGCCATGAAATGTGGCAATCTACTACGTTTAACGGAACACCCTCGACCATCCCGGATTTTGTGAAATTAAAACCGCAGGTAGAAAGCTTGCCGATTTTAGAAAAAGTCGGCTATGGTCGACCCCTGTGACCAAAACGTAGTAGATAGGCCCTTTTCGTGGCACAGCACCAGATCAGTCTATTTAGGACGGGGCTTCC
>CABURG010000031.1 GCA_902493835.1 uncultured Collinsella sp.
CGTCGCGACGCTGTCGCGCATGGTTGCTGAGCGCAAGCTCTTTCCCTGCTTTGCCGGCTCGGCGCTCAAGGACCAAGGCGTGGACGAGCTGCTGGATGGCATATGCGCGCTGATGCGCGAACAGGCATGGCACCCGGAGTTTGCCGCCCGCGTCTACCGCGTGAGCCGTGGGGATCGCGGTGAGCGCTTGGCTTGGGTTAAAGTGACCGGCGGCACGCTGCATGCCAAGCAGATGATTGGCGGACGTTCCGGTGCCGAGGCATGGGAGCAAAAGATCGACCAGGTGCGCATCTATAACGGCGAGAAATACGAGCTTGCCCAGGAAGTTGCCGCTGGCGGCATCTGCGCCGTGACGGGTCTTGCGCACGTTCGCCCAGGGGACGCCCTGGGCGCGGAGCCCGCGGGCGATGCGCCCGTCATTGCGCCGGTCCTCACCTATACGGTGCTGCCGAACGAGCACGATGTCCATACGGTGTTCAAGGCACTGACTGAGTTGGCGGACGAGGATCCCATGCTCGGCGTAAGCTGGAATACGCATCTTGAGCAGATTCATTTGCAGTTGATGGGCGCCGTGCAACTCGAGGTCGTACAGCGGGTGTTGGCAGATCGCTTTGGCCTTTCGGTTGCGTTTGAGTCTGGCGGCATTCTCTATAAGGAGACTATTTCGCAGCCGGTCGAGGGCGTGGGCCACTTTGAGCCACTGCGCCACTATGCCGAGGTGCATCTACGCCTGGAGCCGTTGCCAGCGGGTTCGGGCGTGCAGTTTGGCACCGTGACCTCGACCGACGAGCTCGATCTTAACTGGCAGCGTCTGGCGCTCACCAACGCCATGGAGCGCGATCACCTGGGCGCGCTGACCGGCTCGCCCATCACCGATGTGCGCATTTCGCTCACGGGCGGCCGTGCGCATGCCAAACACACCGAGGGCGGCGATTTTCGCCAGGCCACGTACCGCGCGATTCGCCAGGGGCTCATGCAGGCGCGTGAGGCCGGCGCGGCGGTACTGTTGGAGCCGTGGTATCGCTTTGAACTCGAGGTGCCGGGGGAGTGCGTGGGCCGGGCGCTCTCGGATGCCACGCGCATGGGTGCCGAGTACGAGCCGCCGACGATGGCGGGCGACCGAGCGAAGCTTGTGGGTCGCGTGCCGGCATCCGAGGTTCAGGATTATGCGCTGGAGGTGGCTGCCTACACGAGCGGTCGCGGGCATCTGTACCTGGAGTTCGCCGGCTATGCGGCTTGCCATGATGCCGAGCACGTAATCGAGACGGCCGCCTATGAGCCCGAGGCCGATCTGCCCAACACGCCCGACTCGGTCTTTTGCTCTCACGGCGCTGGCTACACCGTCAAGTGGTACGACGTCCCCGCCGCAGCGCACGTAAAGATCGATCCCGCCACCTTCCGCCCCTGGCGAGCAGCAGACGCCGAGTTTTTCGGCCACATATGACAAAGGGACAGCTCCTTTGTCATATGCTATTGGTGTAACTCGGTATAAGTTAGTATAACTATTGCCAGGGTTTGCCAATCCGAGGAGGCCGACATGAATCCAAATCCCTTTAAGCCAACGGCAGGTAAGCGGCCCCCGATGCTCATCGGTCGCGAGTCGGTCATCGAAGATTTTGAGGAAGGGCTCGATAACGGCGCCGGAGCGCCGGGCAGGCTCATGCTCATTACGGGAAACCGCGGCTGCGGCAAGACAGTTCTCCTGCGGGAGCTGCAACGTCTGGCCAGCGAGCGCGGATGGGCGGTTGTCTCCGATTCCGCCTCGCTTGGCTTATGCGACCGCTTGGCCGACGCGCTTCGCTCGAATAAACCCGTTGTGACGTCAATGGAGTTTGGGCCGTCGTTTGGCCGGATGTCGGTCGAGGCGGCGCGAGCAAAGGGCGAAACGTTGCGAGGGCTGGTCAACGAGCGCCTCAAGAAGCTCGGTCCGGGCAAGGGCATACTGTTTGCGATTGACGAGGCGCAATCTGCGTCTATCGAGGAACTGGCGGCACTTGCCGTTCTCTATCAGCAGGTGCTCGGAGATCAGGATGCCACGGGCTTGTCCGATAGCGACCAGCGTGGTCTTGCGCTGGTGTTCGCCGGCTTACCCAGTATGGTTGATGACTTGCTCGAAGAGCCGAGCGTGACGTTTTTGCGGCGTGCTCAGCAGCGTACGCTGGGGGCGATTTCTTTGCCCAAAGTGCGCGATTCGTATATCCAGACGGTCAAAGACGCTGGTCTTTACGTTGATGCGGAGACGGCGGACCTTGCGGCGCGCAAGAGCATGGGGCATCCCTATATGGTTCAGCTGGTGGGCTATTACATGTGGCGCTCTGCTGTCCGGCGTGGCTCGCAGGTCATTGAAGAGCGCGATGTTGAGGCTGGGCACGCGGATGCCGTCTCCGAGTTCTACGAAGCGGTTGACGCGCCCCTGTATTACGGGCTGCGCAGTCCACAGCGCCTCTTTATCGAGGCTATGGCGGTTGACGAGGACAAGCCGACGCGCATGGCGGACATCATTGAGCGTTGCGACCGAACCCAAAGCTGGGCGAGTAAATATCGCGCAAGCCTGATTCGCGAGCGCGTCATCGAGGCTGCCGGATACGGCCTCGTCCGGTTTACCGTGCCCATGCTGGGCGAGTACATCCGCGAACGCGTTTTATGGCACGAGTAATGTGAAAAGGGACGGTCCCTTTGTCACATCGATAGATGTGAGGTCAAAACATGGTGATTCAAACTGAGCGATTGACGCTTCGTCCGTGGCGCGAGACGGATGCGGCGATCCTGTTTACATATGCGAGCGACCCGGACGTGGGACCGGCTGCGGGCTGGCCGCCCCATCGAAGCATTGAGGAGAGCAGGGAGATCATTCGGACAGTTTTTGCGGCACCCCATACCTTTGCCGTTTGCCTGGCTGCGACGGATGAGCCCGTGGGTAGCATCGGTCTCATGCCGTCTCGCTGCGAGTCAAACCGTCGAGATGACGGTCTCGAACTCGAAGTGGGCTATTGGATCGCCAAGCCATTCTGGGGCCGAGGCTTTGCTCCCGAAGCGGTACGAGCCATGCAGCGCTATGCGTTCGAAACGCTTGGCTGCAAGGCGCTTTGGTGCGGATACTACGAGGGCAATAACAAGTCGCTACGCGTTCAGCAAAAATGCGGCTTCGTGCCTCATCACGTTGAACGCGACGTGTCCTGCGAGCTGATGGGCGATGTGCGTACCGAGTACTTTACGTTTTTGACCCGCGAAGACTGGCGCGGGCGGGCAGAAGGGGAGTGATGACGGTGTCGCAACAACCAAGTGCTATCGAGGTGCGTGGCGCACGTGTCCATAACCTCAAGGACATCGATATTGATATCCCGCTGGGAAGGCTCGTGGGTATTGCCGGCGTGTCGGGCTCGGGCAAGAGTTCGCTGGCACTCGGGGTTCTTTATGCCGAGGGCTCGCGCCGCTATCTGGAGGCGCTCAGCACCTATACCCGCCGTCGTCTGACGCAGGCCGAGCACGCCCAGGTGGACGAGGTGCTGCACGTGCCAGCGGCGCTCGCATTACATCAGCGCCCCAGCGTACCGGGCGTGCGCTCGACCTTTGGTACCATGACCGAGCTCAACAATAGCCTGCGTCTACTCTTTAGCCGTTGCGCCCATCACGTGTGCCCGCATTGCGGGGCGCGTGTGGAGCCGAGCCTTAACGTGGCTGCGGGCCTGTCGCTCACGTGTCCGACATGCGGCCGCGAGTTCTACGCGCCGAGTGCCGAGGATTTGGCTTTCAATAGCGGCGGTGCGTGCCCTACCTGCGGCGGCACCGGTGTCATGCGCGAGGTAGACGAGGCGAGCCTGGTGCCCGACGAGTCAAAGACCATCAACGAGGGTGCGGTGCTTCCCTGGGGCACGCTCATGTGGGACCTGATGAAGCAGGTGGCCGGCGAGATGGGCGTGCGCACCGACGTGCCGTTTAACCAGCTCACGCCTCAAGAGCGCGACATCGTGTTTCACGGCCCGGCGGTTAAGAAGCACATTCTCTACGTTCCCAAAAACGGCGAGGGCGCCACGCCGCTCGACTTTACCTATTACAACGCCGTCTATACCGTTGAGAATGCGCTCGCCAAGGTTAAGGACGATAAGGGGCTTAAGCGTGTGGCTCGCTTTTTGCACGAGGGACCATGCCGTGACTGCGCCGGCACGCGTCTCTCCGAGGCTGCGCGCCAGCCCCAGGTGCGCGGTATCAATCTGGCTCAGGCCGCGGCCATGACGCTTGGTGATGCGATCGAGTGGGTGCGCGGGGTGCCCGCATCCTTGCCGGCCGAGATGCGGCCCATGGCGACGGATATCTGCGATTCGTTTTTGAGCACGGCTCGTCGTCTGGTCGACCTGGGTCTCGATTACCTTTCGCTCGATCGCGCCGGTGCCACGCTCTCCACGGGTGAGCGCCAGCGCGTGCAACTCGCCCGCGTGGTGCGCAACCGATCGACAGGCGTGCTCTATGTGCTGGACGAGCCCTCAATTGGCTTGCATCCTGCCAATGTCGACGGCTTGGTGGGCGTAATGCGCGACCTGGTGGATGACGGCAATACCGTGGTTGTTGTCGACCACGATACACGTGTGCTGGTGGAGGCTGATTATCTGGTCGAGATGGGCCCCGTTGCCGGAGCAGGCGGCGGCAGTGTAATCGCCGCGGGCACGGTGGACGAGGTCGAGCAATCGCAGGACAGCCGTATCGCGCCGTTTTTGCGCGCCGAGCCCAAGCGCTTGCGTCCGCAGGTGACTGACGACGAAATGTTCGACCAGGGCCATATCCGCATGGCGACCGATACCATCCATACCGTCAAGCCGCTCGAAGTCGATATTCCGCGCGGTCGCTTGGTCGCGGTTACGGGTGTTTCGGGTTCGGGCAAGACGACGTTGGTGCTCGAGACGCTCATCCCGGCGCTTAAGGCGCAGGCAGCTGGCGAGCGCTTGCCGGGGCACGTGTGTTGGGTCGATGCCGAGGGCATTGCGCGTGCCAACCTGATTGACGCCACGCCCATCGGCGCCAATGTTCGCTCGACGGTAGCGACCTATGCCGACATCCATGACGAGCTGCGTCGCGCCTTCGCCCGTACGCTCGAGGCCAAGGCGGCCGGCTACAAGGCGGGTGCCTTTAGCTACAATACCGGCGCCTTGCGCTGCCCTACGTGTGATGGCACGGGATCGATATCGCTCGACGTGCAGTTTTTGCCCGATGTCGAGATCGTCTGCCCGGCATGTCGCGGCTCACGTTATGCAGACGCAGCTTCGCATATCCATCGCGAGGGCAAGGACGGGAGCTTGCTTACGTTGCCGCAGCTCATGGACATGAGCGTGGACGAGGCCCTCGACGCCACGGTGGGACTCAAGAAAGTCCAGGCGCGCTTGCAGACCTTGCACGACCTGGGCCTGGGTTATCTTACGCTTGGCGAGCCCACACCGGCGCTTTCGGGCGGTGAGGCACAGCGCCTTAAGCTCGCGAGCGAGATGGGCCGCGTGCAGGATGATGCCGTATTTGTGTTCGACGAGCCCACGATTGGACTACATCCGCTCGATGTTCAGGTGTTGCTGAGCGTGTTCGACGGCCTTGTTGCCAAGGGCGCCACGGTTATCGTGATTGAACACGATCTCGACCTTATCCGTAACGCCGATTATGTGATTGACATGGGCCCAGGCGGTGGCGACGCCGGCGGGCAAATCGTCTGCGCCGGCACGCCGGCGGATATCGCGGCCTGCTCCAAGAGCATTACCGGCCGCTACCTATAGGCGATGTGACAAAGGGACTGCCCCTTTGTCACATTGAATTCTATTTCACGCATTGAGCGGCGAGATAGTCGCGGAAGAATGGCAATTCAAAAGCGACGATTCCGCGCCCACGTTCCCCAATGATGCCGGCGTCTATCATGCGGCGTCGGTAGCGGGAGACCTGCTGCGGCGAACGCTTAAGGCGCTCGACAAGGTCGGCGGTGGTGGACTCTTCCTCGTCATCGAGCATGGCGATGAGGAATCGCTTGTCTTCTGCAGTGAGTTCCCGATAGGTTGCCGCGAGAATTCGGTCGTCCATCTCGTCGCGCGCGATTTTGATTCCCAGGTCAAAGTCGCGTGACGAGATTTCCTTCGAATCGCTTGTGAGATCCCAGGCACGGTAGCCTACGAGTTGCAATAGGAAGGGAAAACCAGAGATCGAGCGAACGGCTCTATCGATTCCCTCAGCATCTGCCAGGCGATCGTTTTCCTGAATTGTGCGAATCAAGGCTTCGCGCACGTCATAGTCGGCAATGCGACCCAGATGATATTGTTGGGCGCGGCGAAGAAACGAGACCGTCTTGTGGTTTAGTAGCGTCGATACGTTGTTGGGAAGTCCCGCCATGAGCAGGGCGACGCGTTTTCCATCGGTCACAAAGTGCTGATACGACGCTGCGAGCTGAATCATCTCGTCGAGTGTCGGGTCCACCTCGTCAACCGTAACGAGCAGACCGGTGCCAGCCTCGTTGAGCTGGTCGATGATGTCGCTCATGCGATAACGCCAGGTTGAGGCATCGTGAACGCGATTGACCTCGATGCTGCCGAGCGGTGCAATTCCGAGACCGGTGACTTCGAAGTTGTTAGACGGGTCGATAAGATGGCCGGCAGCACGTTTCGCCCCGAACTCGATTTCCTCAAGCATTCCCGGGAGCGCGGTTGTCTTTACGGCAATCCAGCCGTGGGATTCCGCCCTTGTCGCGAGCGACGACATGAGAGCGGTTTTACCGGTTCCACGTGCGCCTGAGAAGATCGAGGTCAATTCTGGGCGCCTGCGCTGGCTCAAGAAGGCACGGTCCAAATCCCGAATAATCTGTTGTCTGCCAGCGAGATGGGCAGGAACCTCGCCAAAGCTAGGGGTAAACGGGTTCTCGAGATATTTCACACGGCTCTCCTTTCACACCGCCGTTTAACTTCATTTTATTCTAGTTAATTCTGATTAAAAGCAATGGTTCGTTATTTAGAGCATCAATGTGACAAAGCGACAGTCCCTTTGTCACATTGATGCCAAAACCAGCTTGTCAAGAGCTAGAGGGTTTAAAAATCTGCCATTTCTACCCCGTCCCCTAATGGCAGGTTTGTCACATTCCCGGAAAGCCTGTTTGGCGCAGGGCTTCGTAGAGGACGATGGCGGCGCTGTTGGAGAGGTTGAGGGCGCTGATGCGGTAGTCGTCCGGGTTGACGAAGTTGCCGCAGATGTCCTGTTGAAGGATAGCCTCGTGGCTGTCCTCGGTATGTCCGAGCGATTCCTCGTGGGCTTCCCAAGCCTCGGCGTTATCGAGCGAGTCGCAATCGCGCAGCATAGGGATGCGCTCGCAGCGCTCGGGCGCCGCGGCGAGCAGTGGCTCGGGAATGCCCGAGCTCTCGCTGCCAAAGACCAAGTAGTCGCCGTCGTGGTAGGTACTCTGCGCATAGGTGCGGCGTGCCTTTTTGGTCAGCAGATGTAGGCGCTCGTCGGCAGGGGAGAGACCGTTGCGTGCAAGGAAATCCTCCCAGCCGGCATAGGTCGTCACGTCCAAGTTTTGCCAGTAGCCCAGGCCGGCGCGACGTACCGTTTTGTCGTCGAGCGAGAAGCCCAGCGGCTCCACCAGATGCAGGCGGGCGCCGGTGACCACGCAGGTACGGCCGATATTGCCCGTATTGGCCGGAATCTCGGGCGCATACAGCACAATGTTGAACATGAATCTCCTTGGCTCAGAACGAAAAACCACCACGAAGAGCACCTTCGTGGTGGTTTGGCGGTTACATAGGCGGAAAAATGCCCGCTTGGATAAACCTAGGCGCGGTGCCAGTCGGTCAGGCAGGCATCGAGGGAGGCGATGAGCGCATCCTTGTCCATGTGACGGCCGATGATGCACAGGCTCGTCATGCGGTCGCCCGTCTCGTCGTCCCAAATCTGCATGATCTCGGGGTTCTCGTCGATGATCTTCTGCTTCTCGCCCTCGGGCGCCGAATCGACAAACAGGCCGTTCTCCATCAGGCGCATCTGGTGGCCGGCCTGCTCAAACATGTAGCACATGTCCGGATCGCCGGTCTGCCACAGCGGACCCTTGACGCGGATGACCTCGTCGGGCCACTCCTGCTCAACAAAATTGGTGAACTTCTGCAGGTCAAACGGCTTGCGGCGCGAGTACACAAAGGTCTCGATGTCGTACTCGAGCACCTCGGGGTCGTCGTGCTCCTCGGGATGCTCCATGGCCTCGATCCAGGTGGCGGAGTTGTAGGCGCGCATAAAGTCGAAGCGGTCGGTGTCGAGCAGCTCCTCCATGGGAACCTCACCGTTTTGGGCCTCGACAATCACGGCGTCCTTCTGCAGGCTGCGCACGATGGCCTTGAGCTCGGCGATCTGCTCGGGCGTCACGGTATCGGTCTTGTTGAGGATCAGCGTGGAGCAGAACTCGATCTGCTGGATGAGCAGGCTTTCGATGTCGTCCTCGTCGATATCCTCGGCCAGCAGGTCGCGACCGCCGTTGAACTCGTCGTACATGCGGGCGCAATCGACCACGGCCACGATGTTGTCGAGCGCGAGCTTGGGCTCGCCGCCCACCTTGGCCTCGTCGCAGAAGCTCGAGATGGTGTAGGCGATGGGGATAGGCTCGCAAATGCCCGAAGCCTCGATGATGATGTAGTCGAAGTCGCCCGAATCGGCGATGCCCTGCAGCTGGTTAGCAAGGTCGTCCGAAAGCGTGCAGCAGATGCAGCCGTTGGTGAGCGGGATGAGGTCGTCGGTCTCGGAAAGGCCGCCGTCGGCGATGAGGCTGGCGTCGACGTTGATCTCGCCGATATCGTTGACGATCACGGCGGCGCGGATGCCGCCGTCGTTAGCGAGGATGTGGTTGAGCAGCGTGGTCTTGCCGGCACCGAGGTATCCGGTAAGCATGATGATCTTCACGGGTTTGTTGGGCATGTGCCCTCCTTTGTTAGACATGGCTTACAGTTAAATCTTATGCCAAACGCCTGCTCTTATACCCACGCGCCGGCAAATAACACAGGCTACTCCCAGGCTCCCCACACATCGGGGCAATAACCGACGGTGGCCTTTTTGCCGTTGCGCACGATGGGCTCGGCTAGAACCTGCTGATTCTCGAGCAGTTTATCGAAGCGCTGGCTAGGGGTGAGGTGCTGGATGAGCGCGAGCGTCTCCTCGTCCTTGGCTTTGGGGTTGAGCAGCTTGTCGATGCCGCCGACCGCCTGCATCACGCTCGTGAGCTCGCCCTTGCTCATCTCCTTTTCCTTAAGGTCGATAAACTGCACCTTAATGCGGCGCTCCTTAAAAAAGCGCTGAGCCTTCTTGGTATCGAAGGACTTTTTGGTCCCAAAAATTTGCACGTTCACTTATCGGCTCCCGTTCTAACGAATGAAGTTGGTGCGCTCGCGATCGGCCTCGGGGGCTTCGATGCCGGCAGCCTTGCCTGCCTCGATGCAACGCAGGAGCCAGGCCATGTTTTTGCCGATGTTTCGCATGGTGGCCAGACCCTCGGCATCCTGGGCAGCCTCGCCCGGCGCAGCGCCAAAGACGTTGTTCCAGTAGGTGGAGGCGACCACGGGCATCTGGTTGATGGTGAAGTACTTGTTGAGTACATCGAACGTGGTCGACGTGCCGCCGCGGCGGGCAACGGCGACAGAGGCGCCCGGCTTGTGCGCAAAGGCCTTGCTGCCAGCATAAAACGCACGGTCGAGGGCCGAGAGGATGCGGCCGCTGGGGTGCGCGTAATAGACGGGCGAGCCAAAGACAAAGCCGTCTGCCTGCTCGGCGGTGGAAATGAGCTCGTTGACCACGTCGTCGTCAAAGGTGCAGCGGCAATCGAGCTTGCCGCACTGACCACAGCCAATGCAGTCGCGAATGGGCTTGGCGCCCAGCTGGAACACCTCGGTATCGATACCCTCGGCATGCAATTGCTCGGCGACTTCGGCAAGCGCGCGAGCGGTGTTGCCGTTTGCCTTGGGGCTACCGTTGACTAAAAGAACCTTCATCACAAACTCCCTCTGCTGTCGATGACTTATGCAGAGGATTATCGCATGAGCGGGCGGATGGCGTGGGGCGCGATGCCGGCCCCGAGGGCCCACGGCAGGCTCGCCCACCAGGTACGTGCGGGATACGGTCCAGAGGATGTTGGAGTGCGGGGCCTCGTGCGAGCAGATTGTAAGGGGTCTGGGCGGGTCGCCCTCGATGGCGAGCTTTGAGATCTTGGAAGGCGGGCTGCTGCGGAGGCTATGATTTATACTAGGGCGGTTGCTATCGAGTAATTCACACTTGGTTTGATTCGATTGTGAACGCGCAGCTAGGACGGAAAGCAAAGGAAGTTCTATGGAAACAGAGGATGCTGTCTGTTTGATAACTTCGATTGCCCTGATTCTTCTTTCAATCCAATACAGAAGAGGAAGATGGCTCAGCTCAATTGCTGGATATGATGTCACAAAAAGGGAGAGCGGGATTGATATACGCCCTTACGCAAAGTTGATTTCTTCTGTGACGTTATGGATGGGGCTGCTGTTTTTCTTGTGGGCGGTAGAGGGCTGGGTACGCGATTGGAATACCAGTGTTTTTGAAGTTTTGGTTCTACTTCTGTTCAGCTTGGCCTCTTTGTCGTTCGTGCGGCTCGTTAGGTTTGTGTTTATGAGGCGATAGACAGCGGAAGCGGGATGGACGACAAAATGGACCAATACAGCCAATTGTCAAAAGAAGTTGATAGGGTTGGCTTAACAGATTTACTCGACGGCATATCCGTGGCGGGGGATAGGTTTTATGTTGTTGAGCACTTATTTGCATCGGGTAAAGGAAACCAAGAGTATCGAAAACGGTGCCCCCGGGCCCCGGGAGGGACTGCAGGGGTGTTCGGCTAACTGTGGGTACGACCTATTTGCTCAATGTGTTCGCCTGAGATCGGAAAATAACCATCATGCGCCCCACGACGCTAGTCCAGCTTGGTGCCCGGTACCTGTACTGCCTCTTTAAGCAACGCTTTGAGCTCGTTCAAAATGGAAACGGGCTGTCGATCGACAGCGTCCAGATGGAGCGTGGCCACGCGAATGGGCGGCTGATATTCAAGCGAGCCGATGAGCACGGGAGAACCCAGGAACCGTTCGATGTCGCTTGCGATCTCGTCGATTGCCTCGGGGCCGAGCTCATCGAAGAGTGCCACGAACGTTGGCCCCGTCGAGCGGAACAGGCGACCCTTGCCGCGCGAACAATCCATGAGGCACGCTGCGCTTTCGGCGAGCACGCGGTCGCCCGCATCAAAGCCAAAGCGGGCGTTGACCTCGGCGATATCGTCAACCTTAATGGCAATAAAGCCTGCCTCGCGCGCCACGCGGCGCATTTCGCCAATGGCGCTGACCAGGGCGTGGACATCGCCCAGGCCCGTTACCGAGTCAGTCGTATCCGCCAGGCTGCGGTTGATGATAATGCCCACGTACATGTTAGGCTCGGTATCGGTGCCGTCCAAGCGGTAGCCCGTGCAGTCGCAAAGCGCGTACGCTCCGGTAGCATCCATAACGCGGTACTGCATGTAGTGGAAGTGCCACATGCCGTTTATCACCATGTCGAGCTCGGCGCGTACGTTGTCGCGGTCCTCGGGGTGGACGCGGGCGAGCCACATGTCGAGTGAGTTAAAAGGGTGCTGGGAGGGCAGGTCAAAATCGCGCACGGCGTTAACCGACCATTGTGATTCGCCCGTATCGAGGTTAAGGATGAACGGATAGCGCGTCTCGGAGCTCATGGAGATCGCTTGGAACACCCGGTCGTTGCAAGGAAGCTGATCGACGATTGGGCGTTGCGGCGCGTCATTGTCTTTCGGTTGCTGCACGCGGTGCATGAGCTTGTAGCGATACATTTTGCGATCGGCATCCATCGTCATCTGGCGACGCGTGTCGCCGGCAAGCGGGTCGACGCGCGAGCAGCCAAAGCTAAAGCTGCCGATCATGGGCGCCTTGCCGCCTGAGCTCGCCTCGATCAGCCCGGTACGTACCTGCTCCAAGCGCTGCTCGAGTTCAGTCTCGTTTGCGGAGAGCGAGATGAGCACAAACTCGTCTCCACCGATACGGAACAGCATCTCATCGTGCTCCATGGTTTCGGAGAACGTGCGGCAGATGCTCAGAATATAGCGATTGCCTTCGGCGTGGCCAAACCTATCATTGCAATGCTTGAGATGGTCGATGTCAATATAGGCGCAGGTGAAGGGGTCGCCTTTGCGCCAGAGTTGCTCGACGTGACGGTCGAATCCGTTGCGGTTGCCCAAGTTGGTGAGCGGATCGATATAGGCGTTGCGCTCAAGCAGCTGGCGCTCTTGTTGCAGGATGGCATGCGTCTTTTGCAGTTGCTCACCAACGGCGCGTAGCTCAGCAGGCAGCGCGGCAACATCGAGTTCGGCGGTCGAGATGCCATTCGCAAGTCGCTGAAGATAGGCAATAATCGATTGCTCGCCCATGCGGTACGACTCGTTCATGATGGATAACCTCCTTGGGCAGAACAACGGTTTGTATCATATCCCCAATTCGGTTTGAATTGGGGATATAAGTTAGCCAATGGGGACAAATGCTTCCTTCGGCGGTGGCGTTTTGCACGCGAGCGTATCAGTTGTTATTGCCACCATCGAGCAATGCCTCAAAATCCTTCGCCGGCATGGGGCGGTAGTAGAGGAAGCCCTGAGCGTAGCGGGCGCCCATTTGTCGTAGCATGTTCGCCTGCTCATTTGTCTCGACGCCTTCGACCTCGACGGGCAGATGGAGCGACTGCGCCATTTCGAGCATCGATGAAATGATTTGCGTACTGCGGCCATGATCGCCATCGATGGACACAAACGTGCGGTCGAGC
Organism: uncultured Collinsella sp.; assembly: GCA_902493835.1. Classification (GTDB taxonomy): domain Bacteria; phylum Actinomycetota; class Coriobacteriia; order Coriobacteriales; family Coriobacteriaceae; genus Collinsella. The sequence continues at coordinate 12,823 of CABURG010000031.1, forward strand.
TTGATGACGTCGACGTTGACGTTCTTGAGCATCGCGAGCGTGGACTGGCCGGTGCCAAAATCGTCCATATAGGTCGAGAAGCCGCGGGTGTGCAGGTCGGCTGTCAGTTTGTCCACGGCCTCGGACTCTCCCGTATAAGCCGTCTCGGTGATCTCGATACGCATGAGCTCGGGCGGTAGGTTGTATTGGGCGGCGAGCGCCCCCATATGTTCGGCAACGTCGCAGGCAAGGATATCCACGCGCGACACATTAAGCGAGATCGGAACCACGCGAAGACCGCGATCGAGACGCTCGCGAAGCCATATGGCGACACCCTGCCAAATGTACTTGTCGAGCGTCACTACAAAGCCGCTTTCCTCGAGTGCGGGGATAAACGTTGCGGGCGAAATGAGAGAGCCGTCCTTGTCAATCCAGCGGGTGAGTGCTTCGGCACCAATAATCTCGCCGGTTTCCATATCGACCTGGGGTTGCAAGTGGTAGGTAATGCGACCGTCCGAGAGCGCGTACTGGAATTCGGTCAGCGTGCGGTGGAACACGACTTCGCGCTCGTACTCCGCGGGGCAGAAAATGGCAATGCGCTCCTTAAAGTCGTTTTTTGCGCGCCGATTGGTAAACATGGCCTTTGCCTGCGCATCGATGGTGATCTCCTCATTGGAGTCGATGGGGTAAACGCCCATGGACGGCCAAAAACCTACGCCGTCATCATGCCTGGCTACTGCCTCGCGAACGCGGTTGTAGATTTGACGGACGGTGATGTGCTTAAAGGGGATGAGTATGCAAAAGTCATCTTGGCCCCAGTATCCTGCGACGCCCATATCGGCATTCTCGATGTCCTTGAGGACCGTGCCCACATCGGCGAGCACGCGGTCGCCCTCGGCCTGGCCGTGCCATTCATTAAACAGGCGCATGTGACCCATGTCGACCGTGGCGATGCACCAGGCACCGTCGCGCCTTGTCTTGAGAAATGCGTTGGCGCGCCGCATAAACTCGCTGGGTCGATAGAGGCCCGTGAGCAAGTCGATGCGTTCGGCTATGGCGCTTTTGCGCTCCGCCTCGGGTATGGGGAGGCTGTCGTTGGGAACAAGCCCGCCGGCCGTGCGAAGGCGACGCTCGAGTTCGCCTAAAACGGCAGTCGTTTGATGAGTTAAGTGCTCGTAAAAGGCCGGAACGACAAGACAGACGGGAGTAATGGTGTCGCCCGCGATTTGAATAGGAGCGAAAACGGCCTCTTTAAGGTGGCAAGTCAGTTGCTCGAATGCCTCATGGTCCAAATCGTTGCTGAGCACGACGAATTGGACGCTTCGTGAACGGTAGACCTTACTCCTGCCGTGGGTGATCGACAGCATACGACCTGCGTATTCGGCAAGCATGTTGTCGACAGCCTCGGCTCCGTAGAGCTCGTTGAGCTTCGCCGTGCCACGAACGCGCACCGCTATAAGCCCCGTCTTGCAATGGTCGCGACGGCAGGCATCGATAGCGTTGACCAGCATGCGCTGCGTACCGAGGCCCGTCGCGGCATCGACGGTTTCGGCAAGTGAGTGGTTGACGAGCTCGCCGACATAGAGCGAGGGGACATTTCCGTCGCCGTCGATACGAAACCCGCGAGCACGGCAAAGGACGTAGTCGCCGACGGCGTTGCGCACACGATACTGCATGACGCGACGGTGCTTGGTGC
>CABURG010000032.1 GCA_902493835.1 uncultured Collinsella sp.
CCGAGCCGGTCGAGGAGCACTTTGATCTGGAGGCCTTCAACCGCGGCGACTACGCCCTGGCAGACGCCGAGCGCGCCGAGGCCGAGGCCATCAGCGCCATCCTCTACCCCAACGACGCCGGCGAGCACGGCCGTCTGCTGCGCCTGAAGCAGGAGTACCTGTTTGTCTCGGCCGGCATCTACAGCCTGCTCGACACCTTTGAGAAGGAGCACGGCGCTAACTGGGAGCTGCTGCCGCAGTTTGTGGCCATCCATACCAACGACACGCACCCCGCCATGTGCGGCCCCGAGCTCATGCGCATCCTCATCGACGAGAAGAAGCTCGAGTGGGATGACGCCTGGAACATCGTGACGCAGGTCGTGAGCTACACCAACCACACTATCCTGCCCGAGGCTCTGGAGAAGTGGCCCATCGGCACGTTCTCCAAGCTACTCCCCCGCGTGTACCAGATCATCGACGAGATCAGCCGTCGTTGGCACGAGTCGTTCGACACCACGCAGGAGGGCTGGCAGGAGCGTTTGCGCCAGACCGCCATTCTGTGGGACGGCGAGATTCGCATGGCCAACCTGTCCGTGATCTGCAGCCACAGCGTCAACGGCGTGGCCAAGATCCACTCCGACATCATCAAGAACATCGTGCTCAAGGACTTCTATGCCCTAACGCCCGAGAAGTTCAACAACAAGACCAACGGCATCTCGCACCGTCGCTTCTTTGCCGAGGCCAACCCCACCTACGCCAAGCTCGTGACCGAGGCCATTGGCGACGGCTGGCTTAAGGACGCCTTTGAGCTTGAGAAGCTTAAAAGTTTCCAGAACGACGCCGAGTTCCTGAAGGCCGTGGGCGCCTCCAAGCGCGCCAACAAGGAGCGCCTGGCCGCCTACGTTAAGGCCGAGACCGGTCTGGTCATCGACCCCAACACCGTCTTCGATGTCCAGGTAAAGCGCTTCCATGCCTACAAGCGCCAGCTCATGAACATCATGAAGGTGATGGACATCTACAACCGTCGCATCGCCGATCCCAACTTCCACGTGACGCCGACGACCTTCATCTTTAGCGGCAAGGCTGCCTCGAGCTACACCTTTGCCAAGGAGACCATCCGCCTCATTAACTCCGTGGCCGACTTCATCAACAACGACCCACGCGTCAACGAGGTCATGAAGGTCTGCTTTATCCCCAACTTCCGCGTGAGCAACGCCCAGCTCATCTACCCCGCCGCCGAGATCTCAGAGCAGATCTCCACGGCCGGCAAGGAGGCCTCGGGCACGTCCAACATGAAGCTCATGATGAACGGCGCCATTACGCTGGGCACCCTCGACGGCGCCAACATCGAGATCGCCGACCTGGCCGGCCGCGAGAACGAGGCCATCTTTGGCCTGACCGCTCCCGAGGTCGAGCAGCTCTGGGCATCCAACAGCTACTTTGCGTGGGATACCCTCAACGGCGACCGCGAGCGCCTGGGCCGCGTGATGGACGAGCTTAAGGACAACACCTTTGCGGGTCTTTCGGGCAACTTCGAGAGCATCTACAACGAGCTCATGAACAACAACGACCCCGACCTGGTCATGGCCGATTTCCGCAGCTACGTGGATGCGTGGGAGAAGCTCACGAACAGCTACGGCGACCAGGAGACCTGGAACCGCAAGGCCCTGCTCAACACCGCCTCGAGCGGCTGGTTCTCGAGCGACCGCACCATTCGCGAGTATCGCGACGAGATCTGGCACGCATAAAGGCGCGCGAGCTCCCCTATGCCAGCACGGCATTACTCGACGGGCGTGACGTTGCGCCGTGCCCGTCGCTAATGGGTTAGAAACATCGATGACAGAAGGAGAAATCGATGAGTAAGAAAGAATGCATCGCGATGCTCCTCGCAGGAGGACAGGGCAGCCGATTGGGGGCACTCACCCAAAAGATCGCTAAGCCGGCGGTTAGCTTTGGTGGTAAGTTCCGCATTATCGACTTTTCGCTGTCCAACTGCTCCAACTCGGGCATCGACACGGTGGGCGTTCTGACGCAGTATCGCCCCTACCTGCTGCATGCCTATGTGGGCTCCGGCGAGGCGTGGGATCTGGACAGCCGCGACGGCGGCGTGTCGATCCTGCCGCCGTACGAGACGCAGACCGGCGGCGCCTGGTATGCGGGCACGGCCGACGCCATTACGCAGAACCTCGACTACATTAAGGCCAACGACCCCAAGTACGTCCTGATTCTTTCGGGCGATCACCTGTATCGCATGGACTACCGCAAGATGCTCAAGACGCACATTGAGAACAACGCCGACCTCACGGTGAGCGTTATGCCCGTGCCGTGGGAGGAGGCCAGCCGCTTTGGCATCCTGACCACCGACCCCGAGGACGGCCGCATCACCAAGTTCACCGAGAAGCCCGATAAGCCCGATTCAAACCTTGCATCTATGGGCATCTACATCTTCTCGGCCGACGTGCTGATCGAGGCACTCGAGGCGGACGCTCTGGACCAGCGCTCGAGCCACGACTTTGGCAAGGACATCATCCCCAAGCTGCTCGGCGAGGGCAAGCGCCTGTACAGCTACGAGTTCCACGGCTTTTGGAAGGACGTCGGCACCATCGCCAGCTTCCACGAGACCTCGATGGACCTGCTGGGCAACAACCCCGAGTTCGATCTGTTCGACAAGCACTTCCCCATCATGTCCAACATCACCACGCGTCCGCCGCACTACATTGGCCCGGACGGCCGCCTGGACGACTGCCTGGTCTCCAACGGCTGCAAGATCTACGGTACCGCTCGCCACTCGATCCTTTCGACCGATGTCATCATCGAGGAGCGCGCCGTGGTCGAGGACTCCGTGCTGCTGCCGGGTGCGCACGTTAAGAGCGGCGCGCACATCTGCCGCGCAATTTTGGGCGAGAACTCCACGGTCGAAGAGGGCGTGAAGCTCGGCTCTGTCGATACCACCAAGGATACGGCCGTCGTTGGAAATGACGTCGTTATCGGGAAGGGGGAATGATCCGATGATCAATCGCAAGGCCATCGGTTATATCACCGCTAACTACTCTTCGACCTACGGCAGCGTCCTGCTCAAGGACCGCCCCATCGCGTCCGTTCCGTTTTTGGGCCGCTACCGCTTGATTGACTTTCCGCTGTCCAACATGATGAATGCCGGTATCAAGACCGTCGGCGTCGTCATGCCGGGCAACTACCGCTCGCTGATCGATCACGTCGGCTCGGGCAAGGACTGGGGCCTGGACCGCAAGAAGGGCGGCCTGTTCATGGTGCCCGGCAACGCGTATGGCACCACCAAGGGCGGCATGCGCTTCCTGCTGCGCGACATCATCTCCAACAAGACGCTGTTCCAGCGCTCGGACAAGCCCTACGTTGTGATGATGGGCACCAACATCATCTTTAACATGGACCTCAACACCATCATCGACGCACACGAGAACTCCGGTGCCCAGATGACCGTGGTGTACTGCAAGGCCACGCGCAACGTCGATGACGAGACCAAGCTCGAGATTAACGAGAACGGCCGCCTGACGGGCGTGAGCGCCGGCGTCGTGTACGGCGACAACGCCTCTATGGACTGCTGCATCGTCAACCGCGAGACGCTGCTCGAGATCATCGACCACTACCAGGCTGCCGACTATCTGGACCTGCTCGAGGCACTCCAGGGCGATTTTGGCAACATCGACGTGTGCAGCTACGAGTACAAGGGCGAGGTCGTGGGCGTGTTTAGCGAGAAGTCGCTGTATCGCCGCAGCATGGATCTGCTCGACCAGACCGTGGCCGACCAGCTCTTCGATCCCGAGCGCCCGATCCTGACCAAGGCTCACGACGTGCCGCCTTCGCGCTATGCGACCGGCAGCCACGCGTGCAACTCGATCATCTCGGCCGGTTGCATCATCAAGGGCACCGTGCGCAACTCGATCCTGTCACGCGGCGTTGTGGTTGAGGAAGGCGCTTCGGTGACCAACTCGATCATCAACCAGAGCTGCATCATCAAGAGCGGCGCCCGCGTCGAGAATGCCATCCTGGACAAGAACAACGTGGTCCCCACCAACACCGAGCTTCGCGGCACGCCCGAGAACATCCTGGTGCTGGGCAAGGCTCCGTTAACTTCCGACACCACCATCGTACGTTAACGTTGGCACCGCAACATCGCTCGTAACATGTAGAATAGCCGCCCGGTTTGCGCCAGGCGGCTATTCTCGAATTACAACATGGGAGACAATATGGCAGATTCCAGCAAAAAGATGCAGATCGTGTTTGCCTCGGCCGAGTGCGCACCGTTTGTTAAGACCGGTGGCCTGGGCGACGTGGCGGGCTCGCTGCCTGCGGCGCTTGTGCGCGCCGGCGCCGAAGTCATCGTGATGGTGCCCAAGTACGCCACCATCAAGGACGAGTACAAGGCGCAGATGGAGCACTTCTCCGACTTTTACGTGAGCCTGGGCTGGCGCAACGAGTACTGCGGGCTCGAGAAGCTCGAGCACGACGGCGTCACCTATATGTTCATCGACAACGAGCGCTATTTTGCGCGCGACTATCCGTATGGCTTCTTTGACGACGGCGAGCGCTTTGCGTTCTTCTCCAAGGCCATCACCGAGAGCCTGCAGCACCTGCCGGCCGGCTTTGAGTGCGACATCCTGCACTGCAACGACTGGCAGACGGCACTGGCGCCCGTGTTCTTGCGCGAGTTCTACCAGGGCCTGCCGCTGTACGACCGCGTCAAGACCGTGTTCTCGATCCACAACGTGGCGTTCCAGGGCCAGTTTAGCGACACCGTGATGGAGGACATCCTGGGCGTGGCGCACATTCCGGCGGCCGCCTCTCAGCTGCGTTGCGACGCCTACAGCATCAACTACATGCTGGGCGCGCTGCGCTATGCGGATGCCATCACCACGGTGAGCCCCACCTATGCCAACGAGATCCAGACGCCCGAGTTTGGCGAGGGCCTGGACGGTGTGCTGCGTGAGCGCTCCTATGCGCTGCAGGGTATTTTGAACGGCATTGACGTGGCGGGCTTTGACCCGGCGACCGACAAGCGCATTGCCGCAAACTACACGGTTGAGGACCGTTCCGGCAAGGCCGTGTGCAAGGCCAAGCTGCAGGAAGAGCTGGGTCTCGAGGTTCGCGACGACCGTCCGCTCATGGTGATGGTCACGCGCCTGACGCGCCAGAAGGGCATGGACCTGGTCATGTACGCGCTCGACCGCATCCTGTCCGGCGGTGTGCAGGTAGCGGTGCTGGGCACCGGCGACCGCGACTACGAGGACGGCCTGCGCTACTTCCAGGACAAGTACCCCGGCACCATGGCCGCACGCATCGAGTTCGATCCTGCGCTTTCGCAGCGCATGTACGCCGCCGCCGATATGTTCCTGATGCCTTCGAAGTTTGAGCCCTGCGGCCTGTCGCAGATCATCGCCATGCGCTACGGCACCCTGCCCATCGTGCGCGAAACCGGTGGTCTGAAGGACACGGTGGTCCCGTATAACGAGTTTACCGGCGAGGGCACGGGCTTCTCGTTTACCCACTTTAACGGCGACGAGATGGGCGACGCCGTGTTCCGCGCAGCACGCCTGTTCTGGGATAACCGCGATGCCTGGAACCAGCTGGTCACGCAGGCCATGAGCCAGGACTTTAGCTGGACGCGCTCGGCCGATAAATATCTGGACCTGTACTTCTTTATGCATCCGGAGATCGAGAGGCCGGCGGCTGTGGTTGAGGCCGCGGCTGAGAAGGCTGAGGCCGAGCCCGAGGTTGTGGCCGAGCCCGAGCCCAAGGCCGAGCCGGTTGTTGAGGAACCCAAGGCTGAGGAGAAGCCGGTTGTGGCTGAAGCTGAGGTAAAGGTTGAGGCAGCTCCCGAGGCTGAGGCTAAGCCGTCTGCAAAGCCTGCCGCCAAGAAGACCACGACGCGCAAGACGACGGCCAAGAAGGCCACTGCGACCAAGGCGACGACAACCAAGACCACCGTTACCAAGGCAACGACGACGCGCAAGCGCACGACCGCCGCTGCCAAGAAGGCCGCCGAGGCCGAGGCTGCTCCCGAGGTAAAGGCTGATGCCGCCGTCGAGGCCAAGCCCGCCGTCGAGGCCAAGCCCGCCGTCAAGGCACCGGCCAAGACCACTGCCAAGAAGTCGACCGCGACCGCCAAGAAGGCAACGGCAGCCAAGAAGACCACGACAACGAAGGCGACGACCACGAAGGCCGCCACGACCAAGGCAGCCGCAAAGCCGGCCGCCAAAGTCGAGGAGACTCCCGTCGAGGCAAAGCCGGCCGCCAAGACCACCACGCGCAAGCGCTCTACGACGACGGCCAAAAAGACCACGACCAAGACAGCCGCCCCCAAGGCAGAGGCTAAGGTCGAGGCCAAGCCCGCAGTAAAGGCCAAGCCCGAGCCCTCCAAGAAGGCCCCGGTCTCCCCCGCCGCCGCGACCGAGGAAAAGGCTCCGACCAAAAAGACGTCCGTCCGCAAGGCAACGGCCACCCGCAAGCGCCGCTAGCCCACAGACGATCCAAAACCTAATCAAACCTTAAGCAAGGGGCGCTCCAAACGGGCGCCCCTTCTCTGTAGATAGTTGGTAAAACGATTTTCTAGGACAACCGTTCGCCGATGGTAAACGGATGTTGTTTATACAGCCCGTGTACAACAGATATACTTACATCTTGTGCGTAAAGCCCATGGCCAGCAGGCCATGATTCTATTGAACTGGACCGTACTATGAGATTGATACACAACAGCCGTCTGCCGCAGTTTCGCACTCCGTTTGGCGCTGTGACCACAGGAACTACCCTTTCGCTCTCCGTGATTCTGGAGGATGCCGATTCCGCACAGGCAACGCTTACGCTGCGCACCTGGGTCGATGAGATCGGCGAGTCTCGGTATCCTATGACGCACGAAGGCGACGGCATATTTACCGTAGAGCTTGAGTGCACCGATCCATGTCTTATCTGGTACAGCTTTATCTGCAATATTGAAGGCCAGCCCGAGGTCCGCCTGGGCGCACCGCAGGGACGCACCGGCGGCGAAGGCGTAACCTACGACTACGCCGAGGTGCCGTCGTTTCAGGTCACCGTCTACAAGCACCGCGAAGTTCGACCCGAGTGGTACGAGCGCGGTATGGTCTACCAGATCTTCCCCGATCGCTATGCCCGCGACGAGCACTGGCGCGAGCGCACGCTGGCCGAGGTCGAAAAACCGCGTAAGGGCATTCAGCGCCGCATGGTCGAGGACTGGAATGAGCCGCCTGTGTACGAGCGCGCCGAGGACGGCTCCATCAAGACCTGGGACTTTTACGGCGGTTCGCTCAAGGGCATCCAGGAAGACCTGCCCCGCATCGCCGAGCTGGGCTTTACGGCAATCTATCTCAACCCCATCTTTGAAGCCGCGAGCAACCACCGCTACGACACGGCCGACTACACCAAGATCGACCCGATCCTGGGCACCGAGCAGGACTTTACCGAGCTGTGTCAGGCAGCCGAGAAGCTGGGCATCTCCATCATCCTGGACGGCGTCTTCAACCACACGGGTGACGACTCGATCTATTTCAACCGCTACGGCAACTACCCCGGCGTGGGCGCCTGGCAGAGCGAGGATTCGCCGTGGCGCGATGCGTTTACCTTCCACGAGGACGGCTCGTACGACTGCTGGTGGGGCGTGGGCAACATGCCAGCCATCAACGAGAAGTCCGAGCTGGTACGCGACAGGCTCCTGGGCAAGGACGGCGTGATCCGCAAATGGCTGCGCGCCGGTGCCCATGGTTGGCGCCTGGACGTCGCTGACGAGCTTTCCGACGACTTCCTGGCCGAGATCAAGAAGGCCGTACTTGCCGAAAAGCCTGACGCACTGTTGCTCGGCGAAGTCTGGGAAGACGCCTCCAACAAGATTAGCTACGGCCATCTGCGCCGCTACCTGCAGGGCTCCGAGCTGGACTCTGCTATGGATTACCCCTTCCGCGACATAGTCATCGGCTTTTTAATGGGCTACAAAAACGCCTACCAGGCCGCCGAGGATATCGAGACCCTGCGCGAGAACTACCCGAGCGAGGCATTATCCTGCGCGCTCAATCTGCTTTCGAGCCACGACCGTCCGCGCATCATCTCGGTACTCGGCGGCGGCCCCGACGAGTCGCAGCTGCCCGAGAGCGAGCGCAGCAAGTGGCGCCTGGACGAGAACTCGATGGGCCTGGCCAAGAGCCGCTTTTGGCTTGCAACGCTCATGCAGATGACCTTCCCGGGCGTGCCTTCGATCTACTACGGCGACGAGTACGGCCTGGAGGGCCTTACCGACCCGGGCAACCGCCGCACCCTGCCGACCAAGGACCAACTGCACGACTTCGATACGCTGGCTATTGTCAAGAACGCCTCCGCGGTACGCCGCGCACTGCCATTTATGATCGACGGTGAGATCAAGGCCTTCGCGCTCAACGACGAGGTACTGGCATACAACCGCACGGGCAAGGATGGCGAGTCTGCTACGGTTATCATCAACCGTAGCCTGCGCAATTCGCACCGCGTGACGATTCCGGCGCTCGACGAATGCGCAAGTGACGTGATCAGCGGTCACGAATGCGAGATCCACAACGGTACGGTCACGCTCGATCTGTATCCGCTGGGCTCTTCGATCATCTATCACCATGCCGAGCAGCGCCTGCAGGAGCCGCTCGATCACGGCGCGGGCGTCGTGTGCCATATCACCTCGGTGCCCACCGACGACGGCAAGCCCGGCACGATTGGCGTGCCCACGCGTCGCTTTATCGACCACCTGGCCGCTATGGGTATGCGCTACTGGCAGGTTCTGCCTGTCAACCCGACGGACTTCTTCCGCTCCCCTTACGCTGGACCTTCGGCCTTTGCGGGCAATATTGACCTGCTGCTCGAAAGCCAAGAGGAGCTGGCGGCAGACTTTGAGACCTGGAAGGCCCGTGGCGGCGAGGATGCAGACCCGCTGTACACGGCGTTTAAGCATCGCAACGCCGATTGGCTCGAGAAGTACTGCGTCTACATGGCGGTTAAGAAGCACTTTGAGGGCGAGTCGCGCCACGATTGGCCGGCCGATGTCGCGCGCTACAACGAGCATCTGATCGACGACAAGCGTTTCCACGACGAGGCCGAGCTGCAGGCGTATATGCAGTATCGCTTTGACCTGGCCTGGTGCGAGCTCATGAACTATGCGCACAAGAAGGGTATCGAGGTTATCGGGGATATTCCTATGTACGTGTCCAACGATTCGGCAGACGCGTGGAGCGAGCCCGAGAACTTCTGGCTGTCCGATACCGGAAAGGCGATTGAGATTTCCGGTGCGCCGCCCGACAACTTTGCACCCAAGGGCCAGATGTGGGGCAACCCGACGTTCCGCTGGGACTACATGAAGCAGAACGGCTATAGCTGGTGGATGGATCGCCTGCGTCGTGCGTTCTCGCTCTACGACCGCGTGCGTCTGGATCACTTCCTGGGCTTCCACAGCTACTTTAGTATCCCCGCGGGCAAGGCTTGCGCCGACGGCCGCTGGCTGGCAGGACCGGGCAAAGACCTGTTCCAGACCGCCTATGACGAGCTGGGTCCTCTCAACTTTATCGCCGAGGACTTGGGCTATCTGACGCCTGGCGTTCGCGCCATGGCTTCGACCTGCGGCTTCCCCGGCATGGACGTGCTGGAGTTTAGCGACTACGACGTTCGTTGCGGTGTGCATCCCACGCCCGGCAAAATTCTGTACACCTCGACGCACGACACGTCGACGCTCGCAGGCTGGTGTACGCGTTCCTTTGCCGGCGGCGACGAGCCGAGCGGTGTTGAGCTGGCGGCCAAGCTGATGAGCGACGCGCTAGCAAGCGACGCTCCCCTGGTGATGATGCCGCTGCAGGATATCCTGGGGCTTGGCGACGACGCGCGCATGAACGTTCCGGGCGTGGCCACGGGCAACTGGACCTGGCAGGCTGACGAGGCGGACATTACAGCCGCCGAGAACAAAACCGCACAGCTCCTGCGCAACAACCATAGATTCTGGGGCGAAGCGTGATATAACCCCCGATATAGGGTACAGTTACAAACGTTTGAATTTTTGCGGGCAGAGTGATCTGCCCGCTTTGTGCTGAAAAGGAAGTATTATGGCACGCTACGATTACAAGTGCTCGAGCTGCGGCAACGTGTTTGAGGTTGAGCATCCCATGTCCGAGACTCCCGAGGTCGTGTGCCCCAGCTGCGGTGCCCCGGCGGCCAAGACGTTCTCGGCCAGCGGCATTAAATTTGAGGGCAGCGGTTTCTACAACACCGACCAGCGAAGCGGCGGCTCCAGCACCAGCGCCACGAGCGGCTGCTGCGCCAACTGCCCACATAGCCGCTAGAAACAACGCGGCCCCGCGATCAACGCCGATCGCGGGGCTGATTCTTTAGCTACCCAGGCATCTCTATGAGTTGCGGTGAAATAAGGACTGTTTGGCGGGTAGGAGCCGCTATTCAATCCCTATTTCACCGCAACTTAGAAGTTACTTGTGGACCAGCCTGGCGCAGAAGTGGCCGTCGTAGGAGTCGGCGTTTACCGGCACGCTTTGGAAGAGGCCTCGATCGTTCTGGCGTACGGATACGAGCTTCTTGGCCTGATCGAACTCAGGGAGTTGCAGAATCTGTGCCTCGGAAAGCAGTGCCACGCTAAAGCCGGCGCCCTCGGGAGAGGCCAGGAAGGCATCCACGACCTGCGTGTTCTCTTCATCAAAAACCGAGCAGGTGGCATAGATGAGCTCGCCGCCGGCAGCCACGCGCGCGGCTGCTTCCTTGAGCATCGTCAGCTGTAGCTTGGGCAGCTCAGTCGTAACGTCGTTCTCGGTCAGACGCCACGGTATCTCGGGATGACGGCGCATGGTACCGGTGCCAGAGCAAGGCGCATCAATAAACACGGTGTCGAATAGAGCGGGCTCACCGAGCATCGCGTCAAAGGACGTAAGCACCTCATTGAGCTCGCAGGCATCGCCCGACACCGTACGAACACCTGAGATACCCGCCTTATGCAGGCGCGCGAGATTCTGATCGCACTTACGATCGTGCAGATCGAGCGCGGTATGCTGACGCTCGTACCCGGCACGCTTGGCCTGGCACATCATCACATAGGTCTTGGTGCCGCGGCCGGCACCAATCTCCAAGCAACGCCCGGGACGTGTCGCCGCAGTAGCGATAAGCTGAGCGTTGAGGTCCGAGGCAACCGCGGCAGCACGCTCAAACACGCCCGATGCAACCGTAACCTGTGCATCGACCGGAGCATGGCAGCCCGGGAACACGGGTGCCACAAGCTGCGAAATGTACGGGTCGGGTTTGGTCGCAAACGCATTCTCGTGCAGAGCAAGCGGCGCAGGAGCCAGATTGCCGGCAAAGTTGAGCGCGCCCTCGGGTGTATCGAACGAGGCCATAATACGAGCACAGAGCCAGCGAGGAAGACCCATCAAACGAGACAGGCGAACCAGGCGGCGCTCGGACTCATCCACGTCGGATGCCGTGGCAAAGTCCTCAACGTTGTCCGCAACCTTGTGCAGCACCGCGTTAGCCAGGCCCGCGGCAGACTTAGCACCGCAGCGAACCAGCTCAACACCCTGGCTCACGGCAACGCGGGCCGGCGTATGCAGGTAGAGCATCTCGAAGGCCGAGATGCGAAGCGCCATGCGAACGCGCGGCGCGACCTTTTTGGGCTTATCCAAAAACTGATCGAGCAACTCATCCAAAATGCCCTGCGTGGCGGCAACACCGAGCGCCAAACGAGCGGCAAAAGCGGAATCGCGCTGGTCAATGGCCTTGGCGGAAGCACGGGAAGACAACACGTCGCGTGCGTACATGCCGCGGCGATCGGCCTCCATCAACACATCGAGCGCAAGCTTGCGCGCGGGAGACAACTTGCTCATGACAGTACACCCCACGTAAGGTCGGCACCCTGCAGGCCGGCAGCCCAGGCAGAAGCAGCCATGGCACGCTTGCCATCGGGCTTAACCTCGAGCAGTTCAACCGCGCCATCGGAAAGGCCCAGGTAAACACGCTTGCTCTTGACGGCAACAGCGCCCTCGCCAAGCGAGACATCGGCCGGCGCAGCATCGAGCACGCGAACCGACTTACCGGCAATCACGCAACGGGCAGGCGCGGTATCGGACGAAGCAAACACATGACGCACGCAATCGAGCGCCGCCATCTTCGGATCCAGACGCATCTCCTGCTTGGAAATCTTGGCAGCATGCGTGACGAGGGACTCATCCTGCTCGGTCCAAACAGCCGAGCCATCGGCAAGCGAGGGAAGCGTATCGACAAGCAGTCTGCCGCCAAGCTCACCAAGCTCCATCGTGAGCGCCTCGGCATGCTTACCGGCAACCGACGTAGACGCCTGGGCGCAATACGCGCCCGTGTCCACGCCATGCCCAATGCGCATAATGGAAACGCCAGCAACCTCATCACCAGCAAGAATGGCACGCTGAATGGGAGCAGCACCACGCCAACGAGGCAGCAGCGAAGCATGAACATTCACAATACCAAGCGGCGCCATATGCAGCACCTCATCAGGCAAAATGCAACCATAGGCAGCCACACAGAAAATATCAGCTCGCGCTGCATGGAGCGCCTCAACAACCTCAGGCGTCATACGATTAGCCTCAACAACCGGCAACCCCAGCTCAAGTGCCTTAGCCTTAACAGGAGACGGCTCCAACTTTTTACCACGCCCACGAACAGCATCGGGACGAGTAATGACAAGCGCAATCTCATTGCCAGCCTCAACAAGCGAAGTCAGCGAAGGCACAGCAAAATCAGGCGTACCCATAAACACAATACGCATAAAGAACGTCTCCCCTCAACCAAAGCCGAGACGGCTACAAACAACAGCGGAAAGCCAAGTACTCAGCCCATCCGCAAGAACAGTTCAACAGAAACAAATATACCCAAAAACAAAGAAAGAGCCGCATAAAAGCAGCCCTCCCAACAAAGCACCTATCAGCGAAGACGCCCCTCCCTGGCCCAACGGCACCCGGGCGAACCAAGCCAGAACAACGCAGTCCCCGGTGCTGAGCGCCCACATATCGTCCCGCGCGCAGTTTCGCAGCGCAGCGAGAATGTTTGAGCACGGGATGATATGTGGGCGCTCAGCACCGGGGACGGTGGGACCTACTCGGTCTCGCCCGGTCGAGCGCCGCGGGCCAGGGCGTCCTGGTACTCCTTGACGGCCTTGATCCTCTGCATGGGCTTAAGGCGCTCGAACATGGTGTTGCCGTGCAGGTGATCGATCTCGTGCTGCAGGCACACGCAGAACAGATCGCCTGTGGCCTCGTAGCGAATCAGGTTGGCATCCAGGTCATACGCCTCGACGACAACGTGATCGGGACGCTCGATCTCGCAGCTAATGCCAGGGATGGAAAGGCAGCCCTCGCTAAACGGCACCAGGTGGTCGCTCTGCTCAACAATGACAGGGTTGATAAGCACGTACGGGTCATAGTCATTCTTGTCGCTGTAGTCGCAGTCGATGGTGACGAGTTGAATGAGCTCGCCGATCTGCGGGGCAGCCAGGCCGCAACCGCCGTTCTCGAACATCATCTTCTTCATCTTCTCGGCAAGCGCCTCGATCGCCGGGGTGATCTCCTCGATGACGGCGCACTCCTGGCGCAGACGAGGGTCGGGCGACAGTACGATTCCGTTGGCTTCCATGGCCATCCTTTCGGGTTGTTACATCAAATCATAGGCGTCGACGTCAACGCTCACGCTCACGCCGCGCACGGAGCCCACCTCTTTGAGGCAGGCGTCGATATCATCAGAGACATGGTACCCTACCGGCGACTTAACAAGCAGATGGAAGCGGCAACGGTCCTTGGCTCTCTCGATTACACACGAAGCCGGACCAAGCACCTGGGGCACGGCGCTGCCCGACCGCAAAAAGTCGGGAGCGGCGGCATGCCAGCGACGCTTGAGGAGCTTCGTGATGCGACCGATGTAGTCCCGCGCGTCATCAGCATTCGTCGACCATACCAAGATGTTGGCCAGGCGCACGAACGGCGGGTACAGGGCATCGCGACGCTGATTCAGGTCGTAGTCGGTAAAAATCGAACGGTCGTGCTCGGCGACAGCGCGAATGACCGGGTCCTCAGGCAGGTAGGTCTGGATGATGACCTCGCCAGGGCGATCGCCACGACCGGCACGGCCGGCGACCTGCTCCAGCAAATCGTAGGCGCGCTCCCCCGCTCTAAAATCGGGCAGCTTTAATGCAAAGTCGGCATTGACCACGCCCACGAGCGTGACCTCGGGAAAGTCGAGACCCTTGGCAATCATCTGGGTGCCAAGCAACACGGCGCAATCGGCCGCATCGAACTGCTCGAGCAGCTTTTTGTGCGCGTCCTTGCCACGCGTGGAATCGGCATCCATGCGAATGATGGCGACGTCGTCGGGCAGCATCTGGTGCAGCGCATCCTCGATCTGCTGCGTGCCCAGAC
>CABURG010000033.1 GCA_902493835.1 uncultured Collinsella sp.
CCGCTTTTTCATCGCGCTAGCGCTTCTTTGGGGTCGACCTAAGGCGAGCGAACCATAGGGCTGCGGCACCCGAGGTCAGGAGCGCGGTGATGCAAGCGGCGATGGGAACTGATCCTGTTGCCGGTAGGTCCTGCGGTAGGGTACAGCGTTGAATGACGCTGTCCTCGTCATGTGACTCAAGTTTATCGCCGCCACCGTTGCGGCAAAGATCGACGCGCGCGCTGTTGGTGAGTGCGGTTTGGGGCGTATAAGCCGACGTTGCCTGCATATGTACGACTGCGCCCCGAGCGTCTGTGCCAAGGATTGCTTTGGCATCGTCAAGGTCGTCGTGCTCATCTTTGAGATCATCGCGGGTCCAAGAATCCGCATCGCTTCGAGTCGTAAAGTCGGCGGCTACCGCACCGTATTCAATTCGAATGCCCGTTACGACGGTATTGGATGCAAGGTCGAGCTCTTCCGCCTCGAGTGTGGTGGATTCCGTGGTCGAGACATCCGCCTTCCAGAGGTGCCAGCCGTCGTAATCGACGAGGCGGCAATCCTCACCCAGACTCTCCCTTACTTCGTCGGACTCAAGCCAAGGATTTTCGTGCCCATCGTCAAGTGTCGCGTTTGCCGGCTCATCGACGTCTGTCGAGTCCAACGGCGTCGTGCGATACCACACGTTGCAAAGACCATTGAGGTCGCCGATGGCGACGGGGGTTTCGATTGAGACGAATCTCGCCGTATCGTCCTCGGCACACTCAAGATCATCGGTAATTGTGAACTCATCAACCCAGGTAGTTGAATCGTTTCGAGCGTCGATGGTATAGGAGAAAAGCCCATCCGTATTGGTTTGCATCGCGGCACGGTTTTTACCATCGCCGTTAGCCAACAGGCCCTTTTCGATAGGTTGGACAAGTTCCTGACGCTTGTCGACCTGCCCCTTGATCTCGATGGGCGCATCCTTCATCGCGACGGATTGGACTTCTCCCGTATCCTTTATTTCAAACGTTATCTCCTCGGCAAGGTCATAGGTCCGCGGAGACATCATTTCGCGCAACGAGTAGGTGCCGGGTGCAAGATGTTCGACGCGGTGTGGCTTGTCGGATGAGGTCCAGGAGTCTATTTCGGTTTTATCGGGACCATATAAGGCGAGCTGTGCGCCTTCCACTTCCTGCTCACCGCTTGCATCGACCTTGGAGATATCAACCTTGGTGTAATCGTCGGATACGTTAAGCCGTGCTTCTACAACGGGTGTTTTCTGGTCGGCATAAGTAAGGTCGACAATATGGGTTGTCTGATCGAGCAAGAAGCCTGCCGGCGCTTGAGTCTCGACGACCTCGTAGCGTGCGGTGCCAGATCCCAGTGGGAGGTTGCCCGCGCGTGCTTCTCCAGTTTCATCCGTCGTGACGGTCGCGACAGTCTCACCGTCGAGCGCGGCAATGCTACCGTCGGGGCGCACGATATCACCCGAGGCACGGATCTCAAAGACGGCGCCCGCGAGGCTGCTGCCGTCTACGGCATCGGTTTTAACGATCCTGATGTTTCCGGTCGCGGCGTGGTCATAATACGAGGCGATTGCAACGGGCGTTAGGTTCATGTCGGCGGGTATGTTTACCTCGATCTCCTCGCCGACAAGATAGGGCTCTTTGGCCGAGGTTTCGCGTAGATAATAGGTGCCCGGCACGAGCGATTCGGGCAGTGTGACGGTCCCGGTCGCGTCAGTCGTAAAGGTGTCCATTACGTTATGTGTTGGATACCAGCAAGTTTGTGAGACAGATTCGTGATTGCTGTCGAGTAGTTGGAAGGTGAATCCGGCTAGTGGAACAGAAGCGCCTGTTTGGGCATCGCGTTTTACAATCTGGAGATGCGTCGACAGAGCGTGGTTGTCCACGATATATTGAAGCTCGGCGCCGTTGAAAATCTGATTGGCCCCGACGGTCCATTCCCCTGCACGTTTAAAACCCTCGGGGACGGTTTCCGGAACCTCGCGAACCGTGTAGCCGGCACGGTCGTATGGGACGGCTCCGTGGACACCGGCGGGTCGCTTACCTGTGCCGAACCATGCTTCGGGCTGGTCTTTGGTGGAGGCAAAGCCATAGATGTTTGTGGTCAGTGTGCCAACAACCTGCTGAGAGCTGTTGCTGACAACCTCAAAGACAACACCACCCGCCGGCTGCTCCAGGCCGGATTGGTCGCTATTGCCGTAATCCTTGAATTTGGAAATCTCAAGGTCAAAAGCAATGGGGATATCGGAAATGCGAGATTCGATCTCGACCACGCCTGAATCGCCGAGCTGGTCGGCTCCAACGGTATAGGTCCAGCTGTCGTTGGATGGCAGGTAGCCCTCGGGGGCTTTTGATTCGTAGATGGTAAAGGTTCCTAAGGGGACATCGGCGAGGGTGGCCCGACCGCTTTCGTCGGTCGTGAGGATTTGTGCCCATCCAGGGGTTGATTGCGACACACACGTGAACTCTGCTCCTGCGAGTGAAGATCCCACCTGGGGGCCGGCATTCGTCGCGGCATCGAGTTTTACGATACGCAGGTTGATGGTGCCGGGCTGTTCATCAATGGCGACCTGTCCACCGTCATTCCCCGTGGTAAAGGCGATGCGATCACGACGGGGGACATAGCCGGCCGGCGCCTTCGTTTCAACTAGGTAGTATGCCGTGTTGGGCAGAAGTGTTGCTTGCGCCCGACCGTTGCTGTCCATCTGGATGGTGCCGACATGCGCGTCGCTGGCGCTCTCAAAAATATCGAATGTTGCCCCGTCAAACTGATAAGTATTGTTTCCGCTGGTAATGGCGGCGTTTGCAGACTGCTTTTGGAAGGAAACAGAGACCGCCGGCAGTACATAGAGCATGTCTTGACGTTTGCTGCCGCCCGATACGGCTCCTAGATAGCGCCGCGCGCGGTGCGGAGCGGCTTTGATGCTTCCTGATTTTGCGTTGTCGTGGAGCCACCGCGCAGCCGCCACGACTTCATTGTCAGCGGTAAAGTGCCCACTCTTGGTTTTGCCCTGAGCGGTCGTGTAGGAATAGGTACCGTCGACATGGGTAGTGCCGTTGAGCATCCATACGGCAAGCTGGGTTGCGGCGCGGGCGCGATCGGGTGAAAGATGGTAACCGCCAAACGACGTGGCGGTAGGATATCCGCGACAAACGATTGCCGCGAACTCGTCGTCGAGCCACACCCAGCCTTGATCAAAGTTGAGCCATGGGCCGCCCGGCTTGGTGGGGCCGGGGCGCTCCTGGTTCATGCAGTAGGCAATCGAGGCGTCTTGAGCTTCATACTTGCCGATGAAGAAGGGCCCACAATCATCGCTAATAGTGCGGAAGCCGAGTTGGTCGTAGCCATCGACGGCAAATGCGGCTCTCGGTGCCAGGCAGCCGAAAAGCAGGAAGAGGAGCAGGAGCAGCGGACCTGTTGCGATTGCGCTGTGGACAGAGTGCGTGGGTGCGTTGGACATGGCTGCTCCTTATCCCTCGTGCGTCGCACGGGGAGGCTGCGACGCGTAGGATGAGGCTACCCCCGAGGTTCATGCGGGTAAGTACCGGAGCCTGACCAAAAGCTTGCCCAATTCCTGACAAATTGAGCTCAAATACAACAATCAAGCAAAAGCGCAGGTAGAAGATAAGGGGAACAGGAAGTCAAAGGTCCTCGTCTCCACAATTGACGCGATTTTCAAACGAATCTCCACAGCTAAAACAAGCATCACCACCCTTGTATCGAACAAGACAACCGCGTTATACTAGCCAACACACAAGCGGGCATCGCCAAGTGGTAAGGCATCAGCTTCCCAAGCTGACACTCGCGGGTTCGAGTCCCGTTGCCCGCTCCATTCGAATTTCAGGCACGGTAACGTTTCGTTACCGTGCCTTTTTCAATAAAGTGCCGGGACTCGAACCCGACAGGGTGCGAGCGTTAAATAAACGCGAAGCGTTTATAGCGAGCAGGCAAGGTCGCCGATAGGCGGCCGCAGCCGGTGCGGATTTGCGAAGCAAATACGCAGACGTCCTCATGGTCGCTCCAATTCCAAAATGTTAGGTTAATGCCTACTGCCCATACTTGCACCTGCGCACGGTACAATGGTTGGGTTACGACCAACGTGCCAATAACCAAAAAGGAGCCGCTATGATCGATCGCTATACCCGCCCGGAGATGGGACACATCTTCTCCCTCGAGAACAAGTACGCCATTTGGCAGGAGATCGAGGTTCTGGCCTGCGAGGCCCAGGCGGAGCTCGGCAAGATCGGTATTTCCAAAGACGAGGCCCAGTGGATCCGCGACCATGCCAACTTTGAGAAGGCGAAGGTCGATGAGATCGAGGAAGTCACGCGCCACGACGTCATTGCCTTCCTGACCAACATGAAGGAATACATCGATGCCGATGTTCCCGAGGGCGACCCCAAGCCCAGCCGCTGGGTTCACTATGGCATGACCAGCTCCGATCTGGGCGACACGGCCCTGTGCTACCAGCTCACCCAGGCCTGCGACCTGATCATCGAGGACGTCAAGAAGCTCGGCGAGATTTGCAAGCGTCGCGCCTTTGAGGAGCGCAACACGCTCTGTGCCGGCCGCACTCATGGCATCCACGCCGAGCCGATGACCTTCGGCATGAAGTTTGGCTCTTGGGCCTGGGAGCTCAAGCGCGATCTGGACCGTCTTGAGGATGCCCGCAAGAATGTTGCCTTCGGTGCCATCTCCGGCGCTGTCGGCACGTACAGCTCCATCGAGCCGTTTGTCGAGGAGTATGTCTGCGAACACCTGGGGCTGGTTCACGACCCGCTGTCCACGCAGGTTATCAGCCGCGACCACCATGCCTATCTCGCCGGCGTTCTCGCCACCACCGCGGCCACCTGCGAGCGCATCGCTACCGAGGTCCGCAATCTGCAGAAGACCGATACGCTCGAGGCCGAGGAGCCGTTCCGTAAGGGCCAAAAGGGCAGCTCCGCCATGCCGCACAAGCGCAACCCCATCACCATGGAGAAGGTCTGCGGTCTGTCGCGCGTCGTGAAGGCCAACGCACAGGTTGCCTTCGACAACGTCGCCCTGTGGCACGAGCGTGACATTTCGCACTCCTCTGCCGAGCGCGTCGCCCAGGCCGATAGCTTCATCGCGCTCGACCACATGTTCCAGTGCCTCATCCGCGTTATCGACGGCCTGCAGCTGTATCCCGCTCGCATGATGGCCAACCTCAATAAGACCCGCGGCCTCATCTTCTCCTCCAAGGTGCTGCTCGCCCTCGTCGACACGGGCATCACCCGCGAGGACGCGTACGCCATTGTGCAGGAGAACGCCATGGCAACCTGGCACGAGGTGCAGGATTGTGTCTCCGGCCCCACCTTTAAGGAACGTCTCGAGGCCGACCCGCACTGCACCGTCAGCCAGGAGAAGCTCGACGAGATTTTTGATCCGTGGGACTTCCTCACCCGTATCGACACAGTCTTTGATCGTCTGGAGCAGCTGAGCTTCGAGTAGGTTCGGGCATAACGTTAGCTTTTTAGGGCGCTTTGCTGGTAATGTGTGTTGCCGGCAAAGCGCCTCGTTGCATTTAGGGAAAGACGGGGATAATAGTCGTCTCGAATAACATTCTGAGAGGGGATCGCATGATTTCGTTTGATTACAAGCCTCAGGGCGTGTGTGCTCGCAATATTCACCTTGACCTTTCCGATGACGGCAACAAGGTGATGGGCGTTGAGTTTACCGGCGGCTGCGATGGTAACCTCAAGGCCATCTCCAGGCTGGTCGAGGGTGCTCCTGCCGATCGGGTAATCGAGGTTCTCGCCGGTAATACCTGCGGTATGAAAAAGACCTCCTGCGCCGACCAGCTTACGCGCGCTATCGAGGCCGCTCGCGCCGAGATCGCCTAATGGGTATCGCCGATCACATCAAGAACGGAATATCGCGTCGCGGCTTTGTACTCGGTGGGGCTGCCGCGGGCGCTGCCACGGTGCTTGCCGGATGCTCGAAAAAAACGGGCACCAGCGATGATGCCGCCGGCGAGCCGCAGGTTATCAAGGACGATTCCAAAATCATCTCGATTACGGATGAGTACGAGGCAGTCGACATCGATCTTGAGCCGGCGGCGTCGTGGACGCTGCCTCTGGGTACGCTGCTGTACTACTGCGACGGCGATTACGCCGCGGCGATGATGGCGCCCGCATCGGCACTGCACGCCAACACACTCGGTGTGCTTAACCTGGGCGATGGCTCGCTTACCACATTAATCGAGGATCCTATCGAGGGCACGGGATATGCATTCTACGATGTCCGTGCCGGCGACGGCGTATTCGCGTGGGTTGAGATGAACTTTGCCAATTCATCGTGGAAGCTCTACGCTCAAAATCTATCGGGCGCTTCGCTCTCTGGCGACGTGGTTGAGCTCGATCGAGGTGGCAAGGACTATGATCCGCCCCTGTTTACGGCGTTCGGGTCATCGGTTATCTGGTATAAAATGCCTTCGGCAGGCGGCAATAAAACGAGTAGTGATTCGTTTTGCTATCGTCGCTCGCTTGATGAATCCAAGGCCGAGGCAATTTGGAAATCGACGGGCCGCTTTGCATCGGCCCCGCGCGCGAGCGACGGCATTTTGACCATCTCGCCGCGTGTCCGCAACGACGAGGGCGTCTACTACGGCATAACGGCAATCGATCTGACCGACGGCAACAACACCAAGCGTGCCCAGCTGGTCCTTCCCTCGTCAGTCTCGCCTTTCGAGGCCGTGTATATGGGCGATACCTTCGTGTTTTCTATCGAGGCGGCCTATAGCGGCGTGGGCAGCCTGGGCAATATGGGCACGTATATCGGTAATGAGGGAGGGCCGTACCTCTTTCTGTCACGCGAGCCGCTCGCATGTGCGGCTGGCAAGAAGAATAAATACCTTGTTAAGGTACAGGCGTCGCATTTCCTGATCGACACCTCTGCCAAGACCTATGGCTCGCTGCTGTCGCCCGACCGCGCTTTGGAGTATGGCGATTATCCAGCTACGGCGGGAAAATCGGACTCATTCCTTACGTACGCCACGGTGCGCAACAGCCAGGGTATACCAGAGACAGTCACTGCACGCCTATTCTCTCTTTAAGCTTAGAGGGGTTAAAAAGGCGCCAACAGGGGAATAAACGCGTTGTAATTGTGAGTACCGCCCGCCGAGCTGCCGCGTCATAGCGGCATCTGGCGGGCTCAGGTGCGTTAAAATGGGCTTGTTCTTAGCTAATTGAGACAGGGGGGCCGTGTTATGGCTTCAGATGCAAAAAAGATTCTGCTGGTCGAGGATGAGAAGGCAATCCGTGACGCCGTCGCTGCCTATCTCGAGCGCGAAGGCTACTGGGTTGTGGGCGTCGGCGACGGCCAGTCCGCGATCGAGGAGTTCGAGAAGCATCAGTTCGACCTGGTCGTGCTCGACCTTATGCTCCCCAAGATCCCCGGCGAGCGCGTTTGCCGCACCATTCGCGATACCTCGGATGTCCCCATCATCATGCTGACGGCTAAGGGCGAGATCGAGGACCGTATTATCGGTCTTGAGCTCGGCGCCGACGACTATCTGATTAAGCCGTTCTCGCCGCGCGAGCTCGTCGCCCGCGTTCGCGCTCTGTTCCGCCGTGCCCATCAGGCCGACGAGCCCGCCGTCGAGGTACTCGACTTCGGCGATCTGGTCATCGATATCTCGGGCCACAAGATCTTGGTCGAGGGCAAGGAAGTCGATCTGACGGCTTCCGAGTTCAAGCTGCTCACCACGCTTGCCCGCCATCCCGGCCGTGTGTATAACCGCATGGAGCTGGTCGAGAAAGTGCTCGGGTATGACTTTGAGGGCTATGAGCGCACTATCGATAGCCACGTGAAGAATCTTCGCGCCAAGCTGGGCGATGATCCCAAGAAGCCCAAGTGGCTCTACACCGTCCATGGTGTCGGCTATCGCTTCGAGGCTCCGGCCAAGACCGATAAGTCGGACGAGAAATAGGGAAATCACATATGACACCTGCGCGCTTTGAAATCGGACAAAAGCACAAGCAGGAGAGCGAGGCGGGTTCCAAGGCTAGTTGGAACACGCCTCGTTCCGATTCACGGCCAACGATGAGCTATCCCTCGCGCATGGCACTTGCTTTTGCTCTGACATCGCTCATGACGGTATTGGTGCTGGTGGGCGTTGTCTCTGTTGTGTGGGGCACAGTCTTTTCGGATTACACACGCTCCAATATCGTCGAAATCGCAAATTCCGCTGCCGAGAAGTTGGCAACCTCATATGAGGAAAACGGCTCTTGGACCGCGGGAGAACTGCGCACGGTCGCAACGTCGAGTTTGGTTTCCGACGATCTGGGCATGCAGGTCGTCAATAAAAAGGGCGTGATCGTTTATGACGATTCCTGGCCCTCGGCAAGCGCCACCGCCGATGTACGCGAAAACCAGGCTACGACCGACGACACGAGCGGCAAGAGGGCATCGCATAGCCCGGTCTCGTCTGCTCCAACCGACTCCGATAGCGTTGCTAACGTCGAGATTGTAACGTCTTCTGGCGAGCATGTCGGACAGGTAAAGCTGTGGGCCATCGGCTCCGACGCTCTGCTCACCAAGGCGGACTCTGCGTTTAGGGAGAAGACCTTTAACGCCATGGCCCTCGCCGCGGTTGTTGCAATCTGCATTTCGGTCGTTATCGGATCGCTCGTGTCGCGCATGCTCACCAAGCCGATTCATCGTATCACCAGTACCGCAAAGCAAATCCGTGACGGCGACCTGTCGGCTCGCACGGGACTGCGCGGTGATGACGAGATCGATCAGCTGGGTGAGACCTTCGATGAGATGGCCACTTCGCTCGAGAAGGATATGAAACACGAGAAGCGCCTGACCTCAGACGTTGCACACGAGCTTCGCACGCCGCTTATGGCCATGCTCGCAACGGTCGAGGCCATGCAGGATGGCGTGTATCCCACCGACGATGAGCATTTGGAGACCGTTGCTTCCGAGACGCGTCGCTTGGCTCGTCTGGTGCAGCAGATGCTCGACCTGTCGCGCATGGAAAACAGCGCGGCTCCGCTCAACCTTGAGCCGGTGGACATGGTTCCTTTCGTGCGTTCCATCGTCAATGCCCAGGAGCGCCTGTTTGTCGACCGCGATCTGCGCCTGCGTTTTGCGGACGAGACCCAGGGTCACGACGATGTCGTCGAGGCCGATCCCGACATGATCACGCAATGTGTTATCAACCTCATGAGCAACGCCATGCGCTACACCCCCGAGGGCGGTTGGGTCGTGGTGTCGGTGCTCAGTGACCGCAAGCACGTCAGCATTGCCGTTTCTGATACCGGTATCGGTATTGCCAAGGACGATCTGTCGCGTATCTTCGGACGATTTTGGCGCGCCGATGCCAGCCGCGCCCGCGAAGCTGGCGGCCTGGGCGTCGGCCTCGCCGTGACCAAGCAGATCGTCGAGCGTCACCATGGCTACATATCCGTGGAGTCGGAGCTTGGAAAGGGTACGACTTTTACAATTCATCTGCCCCGCGAGCACACGGCAGACGCGGCATCTACTACAATGGAGCACTAGCTTTTCGCTATTCGGTGAAGGAGGGGCTGCGTCCCTGCCGCTCCGAGTTTGCGAAAACATGCGGGAAAGAACCCGCATTTCTGTCGTATTTAGGTAAGGAGTGACTCACGTGACAACGATGGAGCGTCGTCCGGATTCCCGTGGCAAGGTTCGTGATATTTACGATGCCGGTGAAAACCTGCTGATGGTCGCCACCGACCGCATTTCTGCGTTCGACTTCATTCTTCCCGACGAGATTCCGTTTAAGGGAGAGGTACTCAATCGCATCTCGGCATTCTGGTTCGATAAGTTTGCCGACATCGTCCCCAACCATCTCGTTTCCATCGACCCGGCGGATTTCCCCGAGGAGTTTGCTGAGTATCGTGACTACCTCGCTGGCCGCGCCATGCTGGTTAAGAAGGCCCAGACGATTCCTATCGAGTGCATCGTCCGCGGCTATCTGACCGGTTCGGGCAAGAAGACCTACGACGAGAACGGCACCGTCTGCGGCATCCAGCTGCCTGAGGGCCTGACCGAGGCCTCCAAGCTTCCCGAGCCGCTGTTCACGCCGTCCACGAAGGCCGAGATCGGTGACCACGACGAGAACATCTCGTTCGAGCGTTGCTGCGAGATCGTGGGCGAGGACATCGCCGCGCAGATTCGTGACCTTTCCCTCAAGATCTACAAGGCCGCTGCCGAGTACGCCGCGACCCGTGGCATCATCATTGCCGACACCAAGTTCGAGTTTGGTGTTATTGATGGCAAGGTCACGCTGATCGACGAGTGCCTCACGCCCGACTCCAGCCGTTTCTGGCCTGCTGTCAGCTATGAGGAGGGCAAGATCCAGCCTAGCTACGACAAGCAATTCGTCCGCAATTGGCTCAAAGCCAACTGGGATATGACGGGGGAGACCCCGCACCTGCCCGCCGAGGTCATCGATGGCACGTCCGAGCGCTATCGCGAGGCCTTCCAGATCATCACGGGCTCCCAGTTCACAAGCATGAAGGAGAACGCATAAGTGAGTACCCGTAGCGCCACGAACAAGCGCACGCAATCCCACGAAGTTACCGGGGTTGCGCGCAAGTCCGCCGCATCTGCTAAACCCGCCCGCCAGGCAGCGAGCTCCGTTCGCGTCGTGCCGGCTTCGTCTAAAGCTCGCCGCAAAGAGCTCGAGAAGGGTGAAAACCTGGAAGGCCTTTCCAAGGAGGAGAAGCGCGCCCGCAAGGCCCAACAGCGTGCTCGCGAGGATCGTATCTACACGGTGTCGAATATTCTCCTCAAGCAGGACGAGGACTACACCAAGCGCCGTCGTATCTGGTGGGCCGTGCTCGCCATCGGCATGGTACTCGTCGTGGCAATTTGGGCTTCGCTCTACTTCGCTCCCGGCGGCACGGTGTCCAGTCCCGCCCAGATGGTCGGCATCGTTTTGTCCTATGTCATCATCTTAGGTGACTTTATCTTCGACTTCGTTCGTATTCGTCCCCTGCGCAACATGTACCGCACGCAGGCCGAGGGCATGTCCGAGAACAAGCTCAACGCTCTTATCGAACGCTCGGCTGCCGAGGAGGACAAGAAGGACTCCAAGAAGAAGTAGCGTTTGTATCCATACATATCGCTAAGATATAAGGCGCGTCGTTTTTGCGGCGCGCCTTTTTACTGTTCTATAGATAGATGGAGTGGCACATGATTCGAGCTGCCCTGACGGTCGAAGAGGCTCTGGAGGGCATGAAGGCCCTGGAGCCCAAGATTAAAAACTACGCGCGCCTGGTCGTCCGCAAGGGCGTAAACGTCAAGCCCGGCCAGGAGGTCGTCGTTCAGTCTCCGGTCGAGTGCGCGCCGTTTGCGCGCGTGGTGGTCGCGGAGGCCTATGCTGCCGGCGCCGGCCACGTGACGGTCATTTGGGCCGATGATGCCGTGACGAGGCTCACGTACGAGCGTGTCGAGAAAAGCTATTTTGAGCAGACACCCGAGTGGAAGCGCATGCAGCTGGATTCCTTGGCTCAGGATGGTGCCTGCTTTGTCTTTATCGAGGGTGCGGATCCCGCGGCCCTCAAGGGCATCGATCCAGCCAAGCCGGCCGCGGCATCAAAGGCGAGGAATACGCAGTGCAAAGTTTTCCGCCGTGGACTGGATTACAACATCAATCCGTGGTGCATCGCCGGCGCTCCGGTCGTGGCTTGGGCGCACGAGGTGTTCCCGGGAGACGCCGATGAGGTTGCAATCTATAAGCTGTGGAATGCGATTCTGCACACCGCGCGCGCCGATGGCCAGGACCCAGAGAGCGACTGGGAACTCCATGACGCCGCATTCGAAAAGAACCTGCGTTTCCTGAACGACAATCGTTTCGACTGCCTGCATTACACCGCGGCAAATGGAACCGATCTGACGATTGGCATGACGAAAGGTCACGAGTGGGCCGGCGGCAAGGGCAAGACGCCCGATGGGCACCCCTTCTTCCCCAACATTCCCACCGAGGAAGTCTTCACTTCGCCCGATCGCATGCGCGCCGACGGTATCGTGTACTCGGCCATGCCGCTCATCCACCACGGCAATAAAGTCGATGATTTTTGGATTAAGTTCGAGGGCGGCCGCGTGGTGGACTACGACGCCCGCGTGGGCAAGGCAACGCTCGCAAGTATCATCGATACTGACGAGGGCGCTGCTCACCTGGGAGAGGTCGCGCTCATTTCCAAGAACACGCCGATCCGCGAAAGTGGTGTTCTGTTCTACGATACGCTCTATGACGAGAACGCTAGCTGCCATCTCGCGCTAGGTGTCGGTTTCCCCGAATGCATCGAGGGTGGGTATGACATGTCCAAGGAGGAGCTCCTGGAGCATGGCGTTAACGTCTCGAGCACGCACGTCGATTTTATGATCGGCACGGACGACATCGATATTGCGGGCATTACGCCTGATGGACGTGAAGTTGTGATTTTCCAGAACGGCCAATGGAGTTGGGAATAGTCCCAGACCGTGGTACAATGCCACCCGCGGGCCGTTAGCTCAGCTGGCAGAGCAGGGGACTTTTAATCCCAAGGTCCAGGGTTCGAACCCCTGACGGCCCACCATAGAATAGAAAGCGATCAACTCCGGTTGGTCGCTTTTTTTTGTTGCCGGTGCACGGGTTCGAACCCGTCGGGGCGCGGAGCTGAGTAAACGCGTGAGCGTTTGCCAGTGCAGCGCGCAAGGCGCGAAAGCGCCGCAGCGGCCGCCTGCGGAGCAGGCTGAACCCCTGACGGCCCACCCAAAGAAAGGAAAAAGAAATGAAAACTGATAGATACGGAATTAGCGGCAGCACATTAAAGATAATAGCGGCCATCTCGATGGTTCTCGATCATGTAAGCAGGATCGTCCTGACCAATGGAATCATGACTCACGCATCGTACAATCAGATATCAGACGAACAGTGGGCGATTCTAAGCGAGGCTTCGGATGTGCTTCATGTTTTTGGCAGAATTGCATTTCCCTTATTTTGCTTTTTGATAGTTGAGGGATTTTTGCATACTCATGACATAAAGAAGTACCTGCGGAATATGCTTGTCTTCGCAATCATTGCGGAGCCCATATACGATTTCGTTCAAACCGGGCAGCTATTTGACCTTCGGCAACAGAATGTTATGTATGAGCTCCTGCTTTCCTTGGTCTTTTTGATTATTCTGGAAAAGATACAAAGTCTTTCAAAATGGAAGAGGCACATTGCAGAAATTGCTCTGATTGTTTTGACAGCGCTGGCAGCTGAATACACTAAGCTGGATGGCGGTGTGTATGGCATTCTGCTTGTGGCTGCATTCTATTTATTCCACGACAGCAAAGCTAAGATGTTCTTTGCTGCAGTATGTGCAGTGCTCCTTTCGTCATGCCATATAATTGGTGGCGGATTTGAGTTCACTACAGCTAATATTTTTAATCCTGATGTTGCCGCCGCGATAATTTCGTTGTTGCTTATCAATCTTTATAATGGCAAGCGAGGGCTGAAGCTGAAATATTTCTTCTACATTTTCTATCCGGCACATCTTGCTCTGCTTTATGGTGTCTCACTTATTGTTTTGAACTGTCTTTAAAAACTCTCAAACAAGTCTCTGAAAGCAGAAACAAATTGACCCTAAGACTGCTTGTGAATTTCCGGAAGACCTGAGAGATGCGAGGATAGACAACGAGGGCTGCAGAAAGATGCTTCTCAGTTCTCTGGCGGATCGCATGAATCTGTATGAGGATCACTTCCACACACTCATTAATAACAGTGATAAACACGGCAGATCCTCAAAACATGAGACTGCGAAGGTCGAAAGATGCTTCGAAAGCATGAATGGCAGCGAGAAAACGAGTTCGGAAGCACCCTCTGGATGCTCCAGCATAGAATAGAAAGCGGTCAACTTCGGTTGGCCGTCTTTTTTGTTGCCGGTGCACGGGTTCGAACCCGTATCTATCTATATATAAGAACGCTTGGCGAATAAAACCCGCCTTTTACCGATGGGTAACAAATAGCTGATGCCTTTGGAGTAAAGTAGCGCTCCAGAGATGACCGATGTCTCAATACTCATAAAACAGCTGGTCATCGCCAATATCAGAAGCCAATGCTTCAGTTTTAACCTCAGTGACGCGACTGAGGGACCTATTTATTTGTGAACAAAATATGGAGTGCGCGATTCCCGCCCACGGGGCCCCTCCGGTCTGGCAATATATCTCCTTGCCGCGCGGCCCGGTCGGACCGGATCAGCCGCAAAGCGTGCACCTTGAGAACCGGATACTGCGAGGATGGACAC